>DATKAL010000530.1:0-2250 GCA_035498135.1 Anaeromyxobacter sp. | reverse complement strand
CGCGGCCGTCCCCCGCCCCCCGGGCCAGGCCAGCTCGGCGCCGAGGTGGAAGGGAGCGGGATCGGCGAGCGGCCCCTCGAGCGGCCGCCACCCGCCGTCCCGCCACGAGAGCCGGTAGAGCGGCACGAACGCCTCGCCGTGGTCGGCCACCGCCTCCACCGCCGCGAGCAGGTACTCCACGTCGGCCGCCGAGGCGTAGTAGGGGATCGAGACCCGCACCCAGCCCGGCTTCACCCCGAGCAGCCCCTGGTGGATGAGCCGCCGGTAGCGCTCCGAGCTCGCGGCGTCGATCCCGAGCAGCCGGTGCCCGTAGGGCCCGGCGCAGGAGCAGCCGGCCCTCACCTGGATGCCGAAGAGGTGGTCGAGGAGGGCGGCGACCAGCTCGTGGTGGAGCCCCTCCACGTTGAAGGAGAGGATGGGGAGGCGCGGGCCGCGCCGCTCGCCGAGGAGGCGGAGGCGGGGGTGGGCGGAGAGGCGCGCCACCGCCGACTCCGCCAGCGCCAGCTCGTGCTCCAGGATCCGGGCCGGCTCGAGGAGGGCCCGCAGGTGGAAGGCCAGGCCGGCTCGCACGTCGCCGAGGATGTTGGGCGTCCCGCCCTCCTCCCGCTCGGCGAGGCCGGTGGCGTAGTCGACCCGGAGGTGGGCGTGGCCCGCCCCGGGCGCGCAGCAGGTCCGCTCCTCGCCGGCGCCCGGCCCGACGTAGTCGACCGTCCCGCCCCCAGGGCGCTCCGGGACGCGGGAGCGGAAGAGCTCCCGGCTCGCCACCAGCACCCCGGAGGCGCCCGGGCCGCCCATCAGCTTGTGGGTGGAGAGGAAGACCGCGTCGATCCGCTCGGCCGGGTCGGCGGGGTGCATGTCGATGGGGACGTAGGGCCCGGCCGCCGCGTAGTCGATGCAGGCGATCGCCCCCTCCTCGTGGAGCGCCCGGCAGACCGCGCGGACGTCGGTGAGGATGCCGGTGACGTTCGAGGCGGCCGAGACCGCCCCGATGCGGAGCGGCCGGGCCCGGTAGGCGCGCGCCTTCCGGCGGAGGTCCTCGAGGTCGAGGGCGCCGTCGGCTCGCAGCTCCACCTCGACCAGCTCGGCGATCGACTCGAGCCAGGGCAGCTCGTTCGAGTGGTGCTCGTACGGGCCGGCGAGCACCACCGGGCGGCGCTCAGGAGGGATGGCGCGGGAGAGGGCGAACTCGCGCTCCAGGGGCTCGGGCACGCGCAGCCCGAGGAGCCCGACCAGCTTGTTCACCGCCGCGGTCGCGCCGCTCCCCACGAAGAGGACCACGTCGTCGGGGCCGGCCCCCACCGCGCGCGCCACGGTGCGCCGGGCCTCCTCGCGGGCGACGCCGGTGGCGCGGCCGGCGGTGGACTGGGCGCTGTGGACGTTGGCGTACAGCGGCAGGAGCTCGGCGACGCGCGCCTCGACGAAGGAGAGCGCGCGCCCGGAGGCGGTCAGATCGGCGTAGAGGAGGCGGCGGCGGCCGAAGGGGGTCTCGAGCGCGGCCGACCGCCCGAGCTCGGAGGCCCGGACCCAGGCGGCCAGCTCCTCGAAGGTGCGCATGGCGCCATTGAAGCCCCTTCCCGCACGGCGGCGCAACGGGACGGTGACGGCCACCGCGCCCGGCCTCCCGCCCCACCGGGAGCGTCGCCGCGGGTGCGCCGCCCGTGACATGGGGGAGCGATGTTCGTCGGCCACTTCGCCGTCGCCCTCGCCGCCAAGCGCGCCGCGCCGCGGACCTCGCTCGCCACCCTCTTCGCCGCCGCCCAGCTCCTCGACCTGGTCTGGCCGGTGCTGGTCCTGGCGGGCCTGGAGACGGTCCGGATCGACCCGGGCAACACCGCCTTCACGCCCCTCGACTTCACCTCCTACCCCTGGTCACACTCCGCCCTCCTGGCCGCGGGCTGGGCGGGGCTGTTCGGCGCCGCCTACCTCCTCCGGACCGGGGACCGGGCCGGCGCCGCGGTCTGCGCCGCGCTGGTGGCGAGCCACTGGCTCCTCGACGTCGCCTCCCACCGGCCGGACCTGCCGCTCTACCCCGGCGGCCCGAAGGAGGGGCTCGGGCTCTGGGGCTCGGTGCCCTGGACGCTCGCGGTGGAGCTCACCCTCTTCGCCCTCGGGCTCGCCCTCTACCTCGGGGCGACCCGGGCCCGCGACGCGGTCGGGCGCTGGGCGCTCGTCGGGCTCATCGCCTTCCTGCTCGTGGCCTACCTGGGGAACGTGGCGGGCCCCCCGCCCCCCTCCCCCACCGCGGTGGCC
>DATKAL010000529.1:0-13133 GCA_035498135.1 Anaeromyxobacter sp. | reverse complement strand
CGCCGGGGCCTGGGTCTTCGTCCGGCGGTCGCCCGGACCGCTCAGCTGGATCCTGCCGGCGGGCGTCGCCCCCACCGTCTCCTGCGGCATCGCCTTCGCGGCCACCGGGGCGACCGGCCTCGGGTTCATCGCCGTCCTGTCCGCCCCGCTGGCCTGGGCCGCAGTCCTCTTCGACGGCCCGGTGGTGGTGGCCGCCTGGGTCACGGGGACGATCACCTGCCTCGTCGTGCAGACGGAGCGGCACGGGGTCCTCGCCGGCCTGGCGAGCGCAGCGGTCTTCGCCGGCATCCAGGGGCTGGTCGCCTGGGTCGTCCACGGGAAGACCACCCGGCACCGGGAGGCGCGGCTGCGGAGCCTGGAGCGGCAGCTCAACGACGTCGAGCTCCTCCTCCGGCGGGACGGTGTGATCGTCGACGCGAACGACCGGGCGGTGGAGACCTACGGCCACCCACGCGACGCGCTGATCGGCATGCGCCTGCCAGGCCTGGGTCCGGCGCAGGACGCGCCGCGCATCGAGCTACAGCTCCGCCTCGCCGTGGAGCGCGGCGGCGTGGTCTTCGAGACCGTCCACCTCCGGCGGGACGGCTCGAGCTTCCCGGTCGAGGTCAGCGCGCGCCCCTGCCTCCTGCGCGGCGAGCGGTACTTCCACGCCGTCGTCCGGGACGTGTCCGCCCGGCGCGCCGCAGAGGCGCAGCGCTGGTTCGTGGCCGCGCTCTTCGCGCACATGCAGGAGGCGGTGGTGGTGCTCGACGACGCCCTCCGGGTGAAGCTCTGGTCTCCCGGCGCGGAGCGGATCCTCGGCTGGACGGCGACGGAGGCGACGGGCCGGTCCGTCTTCGGCCTCTTCGTCCCGGAGGCGGAGGCGGGCGAGGTGACCCGGGCGATCGCCGCCGCGGCGGCCGGCGAGCCCTGCACCCGGCTGGTGCGCCGGCGCCGCAAGGACGGGCACGAGATCACCCTCAGCATGAGCCTGGTGGCGCTGCGCGACGGGACCGACGCGATCACCGGGGTGATGGGGGTGGCCCGGGACGTGACCGCCCAGCAGGCGGCCGAGCACGCGCTCCGGGAGAGCGAGGAGCGGCTCGCCCAGGCGCTCAGCGCCTCCGACACCGAGATCTGGGAGTGGGACGTGTCGGACGAACGGGTCCGGGTCGGCCCGGGTTGGCCCGCCCTGCTCTCGACGCCCACGCCGGAGGCGGGCGGCGACCGGATTCGGGACGTGCTCGGCTCGGTTCACCCGGACGATCGCGAGGCGGTGCGGGCGGCTGCCCGCGAGCATCTCGAGGGGCGCACCGAGTCGCTCGCCGCCGAGGCCCGGGTCCGGCTGGTGGACGGCTCGACCCGCTGGGCGAGCGTGCGCGGGCGCGTGGTGGCCCGCGGGCCCGACGGCGCGCCGACCCGGCTCGTGGGGACGATCCGCGACGTCACCGCGCGGCGGCTCCTCGACGAGGAGCGCAAGCGCCTGCTGATCGAGGCGCAGCGGGCCACCCGCGCGCGCGAGCAGATCCTCGCCATCGTGGCCCACGACCTGCGCAGCCCGCTCGCGGCCATCTCCTCCATGGCGAGCGGCCTCGAGAGCGCCGCCGACGGGCCGGACGCGCGTGCCGACCTGCTGGAGCGCTCGGAGATCATCCAGGGCGCGTCCGCGCGGATGGGTCACCTCATCGAGGATCTCCTCGACGTGGCCGCCATCCAGAGCGGCTCGCTCCGCCTCTCGCCCGCCGACCACGACCCCGCCGAGATCGCTCGAGAGGCCGCGCGCGTGGCCGCGCCGCTGGCCCGGCGGGCGCGCGTGGCGATCGAGCTTCCGCTCCGCGACCCGCTGCCGCCCACCCTGCGCTGCGACCGCGTCCGCCTGCTCCAGGTGCTCGGGAACCTCCTCTCCAATGCGATCCAGGCGACGCCGGCCGACGGCACGGTCACGATCCGGGTCGCCGCCGAGCCGGGCGTCCTGTGCTTCTCGGTCCGGGACACCGGGCGCGGGTTCGAGGCGGGGCAGGCGGAGCGCCTCTTCCAGCCGTACCAGCGCGGCGCCGGCTCGACGTACAAGGGCACGGGGCTCGGGCTCGCGATCTGCCGCGGGATCGTGGAAGGCCACGGAGGGCGGATCCACGCCGAGCGCCTGCCCGAGGGCGGCGCCGCGTTCCACTTCACCATCCCGCGCACCCCGACCGACGGCGCCCCGCGCGCAGCCAGGGCCGCCGCCTGATTGCTCCTGCACGGGCGAGCTCCCGGGACCATGCGCCCGGATCCCTCGCGCGCGCCCACCCTTCCCCACCGCGGGCGGGCGTCGCCCACCCCCGTGACCACGGTACTCGCCGCCCCCGATGGTCGCCCCCACGTTGGGTTCGTCCCCACCCGTGAAAGGACGGCTCAACATGACCCGCCGCGTCGCCCCCGCCGCGCTCTCCCTCGCCCTGCTCGCCGCCTGCTCCGGCAGCCACTCCCCGCCGCCGGCCGGAACGGTCTCGGCCGCGCTCTTCGTGAACACCAACTACGCCCAGTACGCCTCGGGCGACCCGACCGCCGAGGCCTCGAACGCGCGGGCGGCGCTGGTGGGGATGAAGATCCCGGTGGAGGAGTTCGTCGGGACCTCGGCCGCCGAGATCGACCAGGCCGTCGCCGGGAAGTCGGTCCTGGTCTTCCCCGACCAGGAGAACGGCAGCCTGGCGCTCGACCTGGACCCCGCGGCCGCGGCCGCCATCGAGGAGTTCGTGGACGGCGGGGGGACGCTGGTCGTCCTGGGCTCGAACCAGGCCGGGCTCGACCTGGTGAACGCGATCTTCGGCTTCCACCTCACCGCCAGCAGCCCGAGCCCCGTGGCCGTGGAGCCGTTCTCGCTGGTCGAGTCCGCCGCCACCACCACGCCCTTCGCCGGCGGCCCTGCCACCCTGCTCGTCGGGGAGGAGGTGGACGGCGTGCTCGAGGCCAGCCTGCCCGCCGCCGCCAGGGTGATCTACGAGGACGCCTCCGGCGATCCCGGCGATCCCACCGCCAGCCCGGCCATCCCGCCCACCCCCGCGGCCGCCATCCTGACCGAGATCCCCTTCTTCTCGGGGCGCGTGGTCCTCGTGGGCTACGGGTTCCACGACGCCAAGCCGGTCGGCTTCATCGACGGCGGCTGGCTCCAGGTCCTGGAGACGGCGGTGCGGCTGTAGCCGGCCCGCCGCCCGGGACCGCGCGGCGAGCCGCCGGGGGACGGCGCGCGGGGCGAGGCCGAGGCGCACCCGGGCCGCCGGGCCGGGGCGCGCGGCCGCCGCTCAGGCCTCGGGGAGGGGGCGCCCGGGCCTCGGCCCCGCGGCCGGGCGCGGCCTGGCGGCGAGCTCGCGGCGGAGCGGAGCCCCTCCCGGCGCGGGGGAGGCCCGGTCCAGCCGGAAGCTCGCGGTCATGCCCCCCAGGGCCTCTGCCTCGCGCCGCATCTCGACCGCGGCGGAGGAGGACTGCTCGGCGTTGGTGGCCGTCCGCTGCATGAGCCGGTCGACCTCCGACACCGCCTTCTCCACCGCCTCGATCCCCGCGGTCTGATCCCTCGACGAGGCGGCGATCGCGGTGACGATCTCGGTGACGCCGTTCACCTGGGCGCTGATCTGCTCGAGCATCGACCCCACCTGGCGCGCCGTCGCCTCGCCGCCGGTGGCCCGCTGCACCGACTCCCGGATGAGCGCCTCGGTCTTCTGCGCCGCCTCCTTGGAGCGCATCGCCAGCGACCGGACCTCCTCGGCCACCACCGCGAAGCCGCGCCCCGCCTCGCCGGCGCGGGCCGCCTCCACCGCGGCGTTGAGCGAGAGCAGGTTGGTCTGGAAGGCGATCTCGTTGATGTCGCGGATGATCTGGGAGGTGCTCTCGGCGCTCTGCCGGATCCGCCCCATCGCCTCGTACATCCCCTTCATGGCGTCGGTGCCGCTCGCCGCCACCTCCCGTGCCTGGCGGGTGAGCCCGTCGGCGCGGGCGGCGCTCTCCGCCGAGCGCCGCGTCTTGTCGGCGAGGGCCTCGAGCCGGGTGTTGATCTGCTCCACCTCGCCGGCCTGGGCGGAGGCGCCGGTGGCCACCGAGGACGCCGCCGCGGCGATCTGGTCGGCCGCGCCCGAGACCCGGTCCACCGCCTCCTTCACCTGGCCCAGGGCGCCGGCCAGGGCGCCGGCGGTGCCGTTGACCGCGTCCACCAGGGCGGCGTGGTCGCCCTGGAAGCTCCCCGCCACCCGCACCGTGATGTCCCTGGTGGCCATGCGGGAGAGCACCTCGGAGGCGGCGCGGATGGGGGCGTGGAGCGCGTCGAAGGTGCCATTCATGCCGGCCACGATCCGCCGGAAGTCGCCCTGGTGGCGGGCCGGGTCGGCCCGCTCCCCGAGCCGTCCGTCCCGGGCCGCGGCCGCCAGGGCGTCGGCGTCGGCGATCAGGGCGCGGAGGTGGGTCCGGACCCGCTCCACGGTCTCGTTGATGGAGCGCTGCTTCCCGGGGAACGCCTCCAGGGGGGCCTCGAAGTTGCCGCGCCCGAACTCGTCCACGCAACCGAGCGCCGTGCGGATCAGGGTGGCGTGCCGGGCCACCATCCCGTTCACGCCCTCGGCCATCGTCCGCCAGTCGCCGTGGAAGCGCGCCGCGTCGATGGCCGCGTCCAGGTCGCCCGCCTCCTGCTCACCGGCCATGCGCCGGGTCTCGGTGATGAAGCCGTTCAGGTTGGCGCGGACCTGCTCGACGGTGTCGTTGATCGCCCCCTTCTTGCCGGGGAAGCGCTCCAGCGGGGCGGCGAAGTTGCCGCGGCCGAACTCGGTCACGCAGGTCATCGCCTTCTGGTTCAGGGCGACGTGCCCCTGGACCATGGCGTTCAGCCCCTCCGCCACCTCGGCGTAGGCCCCCTGGAACCGCCGGGCGTCGATGCGGACGTCGGTGTCGCCCCGGTCGTGGGCGCCGGCCATCGCGTTCAGGTCCTCGATCAGCCCGGAGAGCGCGCCGCTGCAGCGGTTGAGGCTGGCCTTGAGCGCGTCGAACTCCCCCCGGTACTCGGCGGTGATGGGGGGCGGGATGTCCCCGCGGGCGATGCGATCCATCTGCTCCGCCGCCACCCGGAGCGGCGGGACCACCGCGTCGAGGATCCGGTTCATCCCCGCCACCACCGGGCGGAACTCCACCGCCACCGAGTCCACCCGGGCGCGACGGTCGAGCTCCCCCGCGTCGACCGCCGCCCGGAGGGCGTTCGACTCGGCCACCAGGGTGGCTGCGGTCCGCTGGATGGAGCGGACCAGGATCCAGCCCAGGTAGGCGAGGCTGAGAAGCCCGCCGAGGAAGGCGAGCCCGGTCACCCAGGCGCCGCGGCCCAGCTCCTCGGTGGCCCGCTCGCCGAGCACGCCCGCCACCGCCGCGTTCTTCTCCACCAGCCCGGCCAGGGCGCGCTGCGCGGCCCGGTACCCTTCGGCGGTGGCGACGAAGGCCTCCATCGACTGCGCGTCGAGGAGGAGGGCGGCGGCGGGGTCGCCGGCGCCCGCCTCGTCCTTCTTCCGCTGGAGCGCGAGGAGCTTGCCGACGTCCCGGCGCCAGGCGTCGCGGAGCGGGGTGAACTCCTTCCAGGCGGCGAGCTGCTCGGCGTCGACGGCCTGCCGCTCCACCCGGGCGGAGAGCTCGTCGAGGCGGGCGAGATCCTTCTCCGCCCCCTCGACCAGGGCGCGGCGCCGGGCCGGCTCGGAGATCCGCGCGTCGGTGAGCCGGGCGGCCGCCTCGTCGACGGCGGTGAGGGTCCCCATCAGATCGGCGGTCGCCTGCACCACCGGGAGGGCGGCCGCCAGGCGCGCCCCGGCATGGCTGGCGCGGTACGTCATGGTGCCGACCACCGCCAGCATCACCACGCCCACCGCCGCGGCCAGCGCGATCTGGGCTCGCAGGCTGAGATGCGCGTTCATCGGGACCCCCCCTCCGCGGCACACCCCGGCGCCGTCGGTCGAGCCGACCCTGGATTGCAACCGCCTTGCCACCGTACGGAAGCCCTCGGCCGGACAGGACGCCGCGCCGACCGTCCCCTCGCCCGCGGACTCACGGCGGTGACCGCGTAAACGATGAGTGACGGTCCCGAGTGCGGCCGCGGACCCTGGGTCGGCTCCGACCATGCCATGCGCCGGGGGTCGGCCGCGCCCGGCCGCTGCCGCCGGGCTGCTCGATCGGGCTGCTCGATCGCGGGTCCGGCGCGCCGGCGGCGCCGGGCTCTTGATCTGGCGCGGCCCTTGAATGTTGGGGCGCGCCGAGGGGGCGCCACTCGCGAGGGCGCGAGCACACACCGCCGGATCCGGACATGCCCGCAAGCCATCCACGACGCGCCACCGCACTGGTCGCCGCGCTCACCCTGGCGCTCCCGCTCGCCGCCGGAGCCGAGGACGTGCCGGTTCCGGTCGGCCTCCAGGCCGAGCTCCTGGTGATGATCGCCGGGCACGACCGGAACCTCCCGGCCCGCGCCGGCGCCGAGGTCCGCACCCTGGTGCTGACCAAGGCCGGCGACGAGTCGGCCCACGCGGCCGCGCAGTTCAAGGCGGCCGCCGCGGCGAAGCCCACCGTGGCGGGGCTGCCCCACGTGGTCGAGGTCGCGCCCTTCACCACCGGCCCGGCGGTGGCCGAGCTCTGCCGCGCGCGGCACGCCTCCATCGTCTACCTCACCCCCGGCTTCACCGCCGCCGACGCCGCCGCCATCGGGAAGGCGCTCGAGGGCGAGAGCGTGCTCACCGCCTCGGCCACCCCCGCGATGGTGAAGAAGGGGGTGGTGCTGGGCTTCGACCTGGTCTCGGGCCGCGCCAAGCTCCTCGTCGATCTCACGCAGGCGGCCAAGCAGCGGGTCGCCTTCGGCCCGGACGTCCTGGCCCTCATGGCGGTCACCCAATGACGATCTCTCGCCTCCCCCCCACCCTGGCCCTGGCCGCGCTCCTGGCGGTCCCCGGGCTCCCCTCCGCCCAGGACGTCTCGCAGCTGGCCGGGCTGCTCAACGAGCCGGTGGTCTCCACCGCCTCGAAGGCGGCCGAGACCGCCGGGCTCGCCCCCGCCACCACCTCGGTGATCACCTCCGACGACCTCCGCCGCTACGCCTTCACCACCCTCGACGAGGCCATCAACTTCCTGGGCGTGGGCATGCTCACGGAGCGCAGCTGGGGGACGCCGGAGATCGGGGCCCGCGGCGTGCTCCTCACCGGAGACTTCGGGAACCACGTGCTCCTGCTCCTGGACGGCCACGCCCTCAACGAGCCCTGGGACGAGACCGCCTACTACGATCAGAGCGCCGGGATCCCCCTCGACATGGTCGACCACGTCGAGGTGATCCTCGGCCCGGGCTCGGTGCTCTACGGCTCGAGCGCCATGCTCGGGGTGGTGAACGTCATCACCAAGCGGGCCAGGGACTACTCCGGCCTCCACCTGGTGGCGGACGGCGGCCATCCGACGATGACGCACCTGGCGGGCGGCTTCGGGCAGGAGCTCCAGTGGGGCGGACAGACCGGCGAGCTGACCGTGGGGCTCGACGTCCACCAGACCTGGGGCCCGGACGCGACCTACGGCCTGCAGCCCTACGGCAGCGGCGCATGGGGCGGCGACGCCACCCACCGCTCGGTCGGGGTCCCCTCCGCCTACCTCCGCTTCTCCCTGGGCGACTTCCAGCTCGCCCTCCGCGCCGCCCAGTCGACGCGCGAGGCCACGCTCATCTGGGGGAGCTTCGACGACCCGTCCAACTGGGAGCGCGACCGTTTCCTCTCCGCCGACGCGCGCTGGTCGGCCTCGGTCTCCTCCAGCCTGGCCCTCTCGGTCCGCCTCTACGGCGACTTCTACGACTACCTCCAGAACACCCCCACCCTCGACCCGGCCGCCTGCTTCGACCCGACGGCCACCTGCCTCTACCAGAACTCCGGCACGTCGCGCTGGGCCGGGACCGAGGTGAACGCCACCTACGACTGGCTGGAGGACGGCCGGTACGTCACCCTCCTCGGGGTCGACGCCCGCTACCGCCACGTGAGCTCGTGGTCGACCTACCAGAGCGCCGCCACCGGGGACACGGCCCTGGTGGCGCCGTTCACCAAGAGCGGTGGCACGCTGGGCGCCTACGTGGAGCAGACCGCCCGGCCGGCCAGCTGGCTCAGCCTGAACGTCGGCTTCCGCCTCGACGCCGACGCCCAGCTCGGCGCCCACCTCTCCCCCCGCCTCGCGGCGGTCTCCCCGGCCTGGAGCGGCGGCACGATCAAGGCCATCTACGCGGAGGCTTTCCGCGCCCCCTCGTTCTACGAGCGCTACTACACCGACAACGTCACGCAGCTCGCCGCCCCCGACCTCCTGCCGGAGAAGGTGCGCTCCCTCGAGGCGGTGGTGGAGCAGCGCCTGGGCGCGAGCCGCCTGCGCCTCTCCGCCTTCCGCGCCTGGTGGAGCGACATGGTGCTCCTCGTCGACGCTCCTCAGGCCCAGATCGACGCCGCCATCGTCGCCGGCGCCCTCCCCCCGGGCACCACCAGCGCCCAGGTCTACGCCAACGCCTCGCGGGTCGACAGCCAGGGCGTGGAGGCGGCCTGGGACGCGACCGCCCTCGGCCAGCGGCTCCGCTGGGGCGCCGCGATCACGGTGGCGCGCGCCCGCCGCGACGGCCAGGAGCTCGCCGCGGCCGCCCAGGCGTTCGGCAACGCCCACCTCTCCTACGACCTCGGCGGCCGCCTCCCCACCCTCGCCCTCGCCGTCCTGGTGGTCGGCCCCCGTCCCGTCTCCGGCACCAACGTCTCCCCGGCCCCGGACTCGAGCTCCCTCTTCTCCCTCCGGGGCGCGATCACCGGCGCGCTGACCGGCGGCCTCTCGTACCGGCTGGCCGGGACCTGGTCCTCGACCCAGAGCACCGCCTACGCGGTCGGCCCGGCCCGCGATCAGCCCGACCAGCTGCTCCAGGCCCCCCGCTGGCAGGCGCTGGTCGGCCTCCGCTACGACCGGTAGCCGCCGCCCCCGGCGCGGCCGAAGAACGTGCCCGCCGCGGGCCGGGGCGCGGTACAGTCGCGTGCCGTGACCCCGGCCGCCCCGGATCCCCTCCCCCCCCCGCCCGGCGCGGCGCGGCCGCTCCGCGTGGCGATGGTCATCGACGCTTGGGACGAGGCCAACAACGGGGCGGTGGTCTCGACGCGCCGCTTCTCCGAGCTGCTCCGCGGCCAGGGCCACACCGTGGAGGTGCTGGCCACCGGGGCGCCCGCGCCGGGCAAGATCCCGCTCCCCACCTTCTTCGTCCCCACGCCCGGCCGGATCATGCAGAAGATGCGGCTCCCCTTCGCCTGGCCCACCCGGCGCGTCCTGGAGGAGGTCCTCGCCCGGCAGGACCTGATCCACGTCCACTTCCCGTTCTACCTCGGGATCCGGGCAATCACCCTGGCGCGCCGGGCCGGGGTGCCGGTGGTCTCCACCTTCCACGTCCAGGCCGAGCACCTGCTCCACAACGTGAACGTGCACAGCGAGCGGCTGGTGCGAGGCGTCTACCGGTTCTTCCTCCGGACCACGTACGACCGCTCCGACCACGTGATCTGCCCGAGCGCCTTCGCCGAGCGGGAGCTCCGCCGCCACGGCCTGCGCGCGCCCACCTCGGTGATCTCGAACGGCGTCCCCCCAGAGTACCGCCCCCTCCCGCCCGAGCAGTGCCACCGCTTCGAGGGGAGGTTCACGATCCTCTCCGTGGGCCGCCTGGCGCGGGAGAAGCACCACGACCTGCTCATCGAGGCGGTGCGGCGGTCGAGCCACGAGCCCCGCATCCAGCTCGTGGTCCTGGGGGACGGCCCGGAGCGGGCGCGGCTCGAGGCCATGGGGCGCGGCCTCACGAACCCCCCCGTCTTCCGCTGGCTCGAGCCGGCCGAGCTGATCCCGTACTACGGCGGCGCCGACCTGTGCGTGCACGCCGCCGACGTGGAGGTGGAGTGCATGTCGGTGCTCGAGGCCATGGCCTGCGGCCTGCCCTGCCTCGTCGCCCGCGCCCCGCTCAGCGCCACGTCCCAGTTCGCCCTCTCGGAGGACTTCCTCTTCGAGGCCGGGGACGGCGAGGCGCTCACCCGCAGGATCGACCGGTGGATCGAGGACCCCGAGGGCCTGGCCCGGGCCCGCGAGGCCTACCGCGAGGCGGCCCAGCGCTACCGGGTGGAGGCCTCGGCCGAGAAGCTGGTCGAGGTCTACCGGAGGGTGATCGCGGACCGGGCCGGAGCGGCTCCGGGGGGCCGGTGAGGCGGGGCCCCCGGCGCTACCTCCGCTCCCTCGGCCGCGGGCCCTCCCCGATCGCCGCCAGCCCCTCCCGCGCGATGTCCCCCGCGCCGCACCGCTGCGGCCCCGACATCACGTTCCTCAGGGCCTCCAGCGGGTTCGCCGCCTCCGGGGGCGGCGGCTCCGCGTCCGACAGGTCGCGGAGCGCGCCGAGCGCCTCCGCCGAGCGGGAGTCCCCCAGGGCCCGGGCGGCGAGCCGCCGGCGGCCGCAGTCCTCGGCGCGGGACTCTCGCGAGAGGGCGGAGAGGGCCGGGCCGCTCCCCGCGGCCACCGCCCGCGACCAGGCGGCGAAGGCCGCCTTGAGCGAGCCGCCTGCGTTCGCGTCCGCCCGGACCTGCTCGTACCGGCCCTTGAGGTAGAGGACCTCCGGATCCTGCGCCCCCCGGGCCTGGGCCAGCTCGTCGACGGCGGCCCGCGCCTCCTCCCACCGGCCGCGCCGCAGGGCGCGCTCGGCGGGCGGGAGGTGGAGCCACCACCCGGCGGCGCCTGCCGCGGCGAGGACCAGCAGGAGGGCGAGGACCCCCAGGGCCCGGCCGGCCCGGCTCCCCCCCTCCCGCCGCCCGAGGTCGAGCCGCCGCTCCAGCTCCTCGGGATCGGGCGGGGGGACCTTGGCGGCGAGCTCGAGGGCGGCGTTGCCGTAGGGCGGACCGTCGCCCGGCTCGGCGAGCACCCGGAACAGCCGCACCTTGTCCGGCAGCCCCTTGAGGTCGCGGTAGCCGACCTCCTCGAAGGGGACCAGGCTCCGGTCCAGGGTCCAGTAGAGCGCCTCGGTGAACCAGATCTCCCGGGCGGGCGCCTCCTCCTCCACCCGGGCGGCGAGGTTCACCGCGTCGCCGAAGACGTCGTCCCGGGCGATGCGGACCTCGCCCAGGGACAGGGCGATCCGGATCTGGATCCGCTTGGCCTCCGCCACCCGGCGGCCGTAGTCCCAGAGCCGGTCCTGGATCGCCATCGCGCAGAGCAGCGCCTCGGTCGGGGCGGCGAAGAGGACCAGGTAGGCGTCGCCGATCGTCTTCACCCGCCGCCCGCCGAAGGCCCGGATGGCCGGGTGGACCAGGGCGTCGTGGAGCGCCAGCATCCGGGCGTTCTCCTCGCGCGTCTGGCGGCTGGTGGTGGCGGTGAAGCCCTGGATGTCGGTGAGCATCACCACCTGGCTCTCGCTGCGCATCGGCGATCGGTCTCCGGGGGGGCGCGGGAGCTCAGCGAAGCGGCCGGACGAGCGCGGCGCGCAGGACCGGCCGCCGCCGGCGGGCCCACTCCCGCACCCGCACCAGGCGCCGGGCGAGCCCCTCGAGGAGGGCGGGGACGGGGCGACGCCGCCAGCCGATCCAGCGCACCGCCGCCACCACGCCCCCCAGGATGCGGGCGGAGAGCCCGAGGCAGCGGAGCGAGAGGAGGCCGGTGCTGGCCCCCAGCACGCGGAGCGTGGCCCGGATCCGCCCCTCGGCCGCGCCCTCGCCGATCGAGGTCACCGCGTCGCTGAGCGGGGCGAGCAGGCGCGGGCCCCGCTCGCCCGCCGCCACCAGGCCGGCCTCGCGACCGCCGTAGGGCGCGGGGCCGGGGACGCGCTCGACGCGGTAGAGGGGGAGCGGCTCGTCCCGCTGCGGGTGGGCGACGGCGGGGCGGGGCTCCACCGGGACCTCGCTGCGGTTCATCGCCAGGTAGACCGTGCGGCTCAGGGCCACGTCCCCGGGCTCGGCGGCGGCGCGGACCGAGAGCGCGACCTCGACCGCCTCGCCGGCGAGGTCGCCGCCCGCGGGGTGGCTCTCGCCCAGGTGGATCCCGGCCCGGAGCGCGAACGGGGCGAGGGCGGGATCGGCCGGCCTCGCCGCCAGGCGATCCTGGATCGCCATCCCGCAGAGCAGCGCGTCGGTGGGCGACGGGAAGGCGGCCAGCAGGGTCTCGCGCCGGGAGCGGACGCGCCGGCCGTGGAAGGCTCGGATCGCCGGGAGCACGAGGGCGTCGTGGGCAAGCAGGAGGCGCGCCAGCCCGTCCGGCGGGAGCTCCTCCTCCAGCCCGGCGTATCCCACGATCTCGGTGACCAGGATCGTCGCCCCCAGGGCCCGGGGGATCCGGACCGCGGGCCGGAGGAGCCCGGAGATCCCGGGGGCCGGCGGGCGCGGGGGCGGGGCGCCGTCGGGGGCCTCCGCCCGGGCCAGGCCGCGGGAGGTCGAGGTGGAGCGGATCTTCGCCTCGCGCCCCTCGAGGATGGCGAGCAGCTCGGCGGCCGAGCGGGCGCGGGCGGCCGGGTCCTTCTCCGTGGCGCGGGCCACGAACCGGAGGAGGAGCGGGTGGCCGGCCAGCTCGGCCAGCTCGCGCTCGGGGGGCGGCACGGGCTCGAAGGCGTGGGCCCGCACCAGCTCCCGCACCTCGGCCCGGGGGAAGGGGTGGCGCCCGGTGAGGAGCAGCCAGGCGATGATCCCGACGCTGTAGAGATCCGAGC
Source organism: Anaeromyxobacter sp. (assembly GCA_035498135.1). Lineage (GTDB taxonomy): Bacteria > Myxococcota > Myxococcia > Myxococcales > Anaeromyxobacteraceae > Anaeromyxobacter. The sequence goes on along the minus strand of DATKAL010000529.1, from coordinate 457 downwards.
GGGCGTCGACGGCGCCGCCCACCGCCTGCTCGGGCGAGAGGTACTGGGGCGTCCCGATCACCAGCCCGGCCTGGGTGCGGGCGGCGCCCTCGGGGAGGTCGGTGACCTTGGCGATCCCGAAGTCGAGGATCTTGAGCCGCTCGCCGCCCGCCACCGGGGTGAGCCACAGGTTCTCCGGCTTGAGGTCCCGGTGGACGATGCCGGCCTCGTGGGCGGTGGCCAGCCCGGTGAGGAGCTGCCGCATCAGGTCGGCCACCCGCTCCGGCGGGAAGCGGCCGATCCGGGAGAGGACGGTGGCCACGCTCTCGCCGCGGAGGAGCTCCATCACCAGGTAGAGCGCCCCCTGCCCGGTCCGGCCGAAGTCGAGGACCTCGACCACGTGGGGGGAGCCGAGGCGCACCGCGATCTGCGCCTCGCGCTGGAAGCGCTCGACGTCGACCGCCGTCCGGGCCGCCTC
>DATKAL010000528.1:0-6227 GCA_035498135.1 Anaeromyxobacter sp. | reverse complement strand
CAGGGCCTCGTTGCCCGAGTGGCTGGCGAGGACCACCAGGGCGCCGGCGGCGCAGGCGGCGAGGGTGGCGACGGGCACCGGGGAGAGGACCCGGCGCCAGAGGGGCCGGCGCTCCCGCGCCAGCGCCTGCTCCAGCCGGGCGCGCAGGGCGGCCGGTGCGGGGGTGTGGGCGGCGGCCCGGAGGCGGGCGCGCAAGGCGTTGCGGGCGCGCGCCTGGCGGTCGGCCATGGTCCGGCACTCGCCGCAGCCGGCCAGGTGCGCCTCGGCCTCGACCTGCTCGCGGGCATCGAACTCGCCGTCGAGCAGGGCGTCGATGGAGCGGGTGAGCTCGGCGCAGTCCATGGCGGCGGTGACGGGCTCGTTCCCCATGGCTAGGCCGACTTGCCGCGCCGGCGGCGGTAGGACTCGAGGTCGATGCTCCCCTCGCCCTCGCCCTCGGGCAGCTGGAGGACGCCGGAGACCACCGCGTAGCTGGCGAGCGCCTTCTGCAGGAGGCGCCGCCCCCGGTAGAGCCGACTCATCACCGTCCCCACCGGCACGTCCAGGATCTCGGCGATCTCCTTGTAGGAGAACTCCTGGAGGTCGGCGAGGATCACCACCATCCGGAAGTCGATGGGGAGCGAGTCGACGGCCTTGAGCACGTCGTCGGAGAGGAGCCGGTCGAAGAAGTACTGCTCGGGGTTGGCGGCGAAGTCGGCCGCCTCGCGGGAGACGAACCGCTCGTGGACCGCGTCGCGCTCCGAGCCCTCGACGATGCTCCGCTCCTTCACCGACCGGCGATAGCGGTTGATGAAGGTGTTGGTCAGGATCTTGAAGAGCCAGGCCTTCATGTTGGTGCCGCGCTCGAACTTGTCGAAGAAGCGGTAGGCCCGCAGGAAGGTGTCCTGCACCAGGTCCTCGGCGTCGCGGTCGTTCTTGGTGAGCCGCAGCGCCGCCGAGTACAGCGGGTCGATGTGCTTGAGCGCGAGCTCCTGGAACTCGTCGCGGGTGAGGTCGTTCTGCCGGAGGTCGAACATTCGGTGCTTGCTTCCCTCGCCGTTCCTAGCCCGGGCGCCCTTCGGCCGCTCCCGTCTCTCGTGGGGGAGAACGGTCCGACGCCCGGACAGATTCCCGTCCCCGCCGCCCCTCCCGGCCGGCCCGGAGGGGGATGGGGGAGCGGGCCGGAAACACGGGTGATTCTAGCACGATCTGCGGGGTTTCCCCGCCCGCCGGCGGGCCTCCCGTGGTAGACCTCGGCGGCCCGCGGCCGCGCGCCGCTTCCCGCGATGCCCATGCCCAGACTGCTCTTCGCCGACGACCAGGGCCGGGTCTACGACCACCCGGAGCTGCTCGCCGCGGCGAGGAGCGGGGACCGGGTGGTGCGCCCGCGCGAGCGCCCGGTCGCCCTGCCGGCCGGCGCCAGCCTCTGCCTCCTGCCCGGGCGCCGCCCGGTGGGCGTCGATCCGGCCAGCGGCGCCCTGGTGGTGCTCGACCAGGTGCGGGTCGGCCGCCGCCGGATCGTGCCGCACGCCGTGGGCGCCACCCTGCCGCCCGGCTACACGCGCACCCTCCTCCCCGCCGCCGCCCGGCCGCCGCTCGCCACCCTCTCCGCCACCCCGGTCCTCCCGCAGTGGGCCTACACCGCCGCCGGCCTGGGGGCGGGCGGGCCGGTGGTCTTCGCCCTCCGCACCGACCGGCGGCTCCACTGGGACCCGCGCCGCCACTCGACGCCCGATCTGCCCGGCCGGGTGGAGGCGCTCTGCGCCACCGGCAACCCCATCGACCGGCAGCTCGCCCGCTGCGCCCTGGAGTGGCGCTGCTTCACCGCCCAGAACACCTTCTACCGGCGCGACGAGGGGGCGATCCCGTCCTCGGCGAGCTGCAACGCGGCCTGCGTCGGCTGCCTCTCCGAGCAGGACGAGGGCATGCCGCCCCCCTCCCACGAGCGGATCGTCCGGCCCCCCTCCGCCGACGAGATGGCCGACCTGGCGGTGCGCCACCTCGCCCACGCCACCGGCCGGGTGATGGTGAGCTTCGGCCAGGGGTGCGAGGGGGAGCCGCTCCTCCGCTGGAAGGAGATCGAGCGGGCGATCCGGCGGATCCGGAGCGAGACCCGGCGCGGCTCGATCCACCTGAACACCAACGGCTCGCTCCCCGAGGCGCTCGGCCGGCTCTGCGACGCCGGCCTGGACTCGGTCCGGATCTCGCTCAACAGCGCCTCGCCGGATCTGTACCAGGCCTACTACCGGCCGCGGGGCTACGGGCTCGCGGACGTGCTCCGCTCGGTCCGGATGGCGCGCCGCAAGGGCGCCTACGTGGCGCTCAACCTCCTCACCTTCCCGGGCGTGACCGACCGGGCGGGCGAGGTGGAGCGGCTCCGCCGCCTGGTGGCCGGCGCCGACGTCGATCAGATCCAGACCCGGCCGCTGGCCATCGACCCCGACGTCTACATGGAGATCGCCCGGACCCGGGGCGGAGGCGGCCCCCCCCTCGGCGTCCCGGCCCTGATCCGGGCGCTGCGGCGGGCCCGGCCCGGCCTGGTGGTCGGAAACTTCTCCCGCGCTCGCCTGGAGCGGCCCCCTCCGGCGCGCGCCGACCGGGCCCGGGCGGGAGCCCGCCCATGACCGCCCTCGCCGAGGCGGAGCTGCCGCTCCGCAAGGACCTCGCCCGTCACCTCCGCGCCGGCCACCCCTGGGTCTTCCGCAAGGCGGTGGAGCGCGCCCCCACCCGCCTCGCCCCCGGGGCGATCGTGGACGTCACCGACGAGGGGCGGTTCGTGGCCCGCGGCTACTACGACCCCCACTCGGCGATCTCCGTCCGGATCCTGACCCGGGAGCCGGCCGAGGCGATCGACGCCGCCTTCTGGCGGCGGCGGGTGGCGCGGGCGGTGGCGCTCCGGCGCGAGCTGGTCCGGGGGACGACCGGCTGGCGCGTGGTGCACGGCGAGGGGGACGGCCTGCCCGGCGTGGTGGCCGATCGCTACGACCGGTTCGCGGTCCTGAAGCTCTACTCTGCCGGGCTCACCCCGCACCGGGCGGAGATCGTGGAGGCGCTCCGGGCCGAGGTGGAGGGGCTGGCCGGGGTCTTCGGGCGCGACGAGATCCCGCGGGACGACCAGGACGAGGGGGAGGGCGGCGCGCCCGGCGGGCGGGTGCTCTGGGGGGCGGAGCCGCCGGAGCGGATCGCCATCGACGAGCACGGGATGACGGTGCTGGTGGACGTCCGCCGAGGCCAGAAGACCGGCCACTTCCTGGACCAGCGGGAGAACCGTCGCCTGGTCCGGGAGCTGGCGGCGGGGCGGGTCGAGGCGCTCAACCTCTTCAGCTACACCGGCGGGTTCTCGGTGGCCGCCGCGCTGGGCGGCGCCGGGCACGTGGTCTCGGTGGACGTGGATCGGGACGCGATCGCCCTCGCCCGCGAGAACTTCCGGGCCAACGGCCTCGACCCCGCCGACCACGCCTTCGTCACCGAGGACTGCTTCGAGCTGCTCGCCCGCACCAAGCGGGAAGGGCGCCGCTTCGGGCTGGTGGTCTGCGATCCGCCGGCGTTCGCCAAGTCGCAGAAGGCGGTGGAGGGCGCGATCGCCGGCTACGCGGCCCTCAACCGGGCGGCCCTGGCCGTCCTCGCCCCCGGGGGGCTGCTGGTGACCGCGAGCTGCTCGGCCCGGGTCTCGGCGGAGCAGTTCGCCGACGCGGTGAAGGAGGCGGCCTACAAGGCCAAGGTCGACCTGGTCCTGGTGACGGAGACCCGGCAGCCGCCGGACCATCCCGTCTCCCTCCAGTTCCGGGAGGGGCGCTACCTGAAGTGCCTGGTGCTGAGGAGAGGGTAGGGCTGGCGGACGCCCTCAGATCGCGTCGCCGGGCGCGGGCTGGGCCTCGTCGCCGCAGCCCTCCATCGTCTCCTCGATCACCTGCTCGAGCTTGCCCTGCTGGCGCGCCTCGAGGAGCAGGTCGAGCTCCTTCCAGCGCGCGCCGGGCTCCTGCTTGAGCAGCGACCGGTAGGCGCGGAGCACGCTCTCGATCCCCGCCGCCTGCACCGCCACCCAGTCGTCCTTCTGGCGCGGGTGCTCCACCAGGAACGCCGCCATGCCGAACACCGACTGGGCGTAGAGCTGGCGCCCGTGCCGCTCGCCCTCCTGATCCTGCGCCAGCGAGTCGAGCGGGCCGGAGCAGCTCCGGACGTTGATGTCCGGGATCTCCTGGATCCACTGGAGCAGCCACTTGCGCGAGGCGTTCGCCCCGGGCGCGAGGGGCTCCTGCTCGAGCTTCCGGGTGGCCTCCACGGCCTTGCGGCGCTCCGCCGGGGTGGAGGGGCCGCGGGTGGCCAGCGCGGTGACGGGCGCCAGGAGGAGGGAGAGGGCGAGGAAGAAGGTCCTTTTCACGTGCGCTCCAGCGAGGTCGGTCGCGCTCCGCGCGGTGCGGAGGCCCTCGACAGAGATAACATCGCCGGTATGGTCCTCGCTGGCCAGTATCTCGAGCGGCCGGCGCTCATCTCCGCCGGCGGGGTGACACTCGAAGGGCTCTACCACCGCGGGAGCCGGCGCCCGGCGCTGCTCGTCTGCCCGGCTCCTGGCCCCGGAGGGGGCATGGACGCCGCGCCGATCGCCGAGCTGGCCTGGGCCTCGGCCCGCGCCGGGCACGCCTCGCTCCGCTTCCAGTACCGCGGGGTCGGCGCCTCGGCGGGCGAGCCGGACGGGGCCAGGGCGGTCGAGGACGCCGAGGCGGCGCTGCAGCACCTCGCCCAGACGGCGGGGCCGCGCCTCGCCCTGGCCTCCCTCGGCGCGGGGGCGGCGGTCGCCCTGGCGCTCGCCCGGAACCACCCGGAGATCGACCGGGTGGTGCTGGTCGCTCCGGACCGGCTCCCCGAGCCGCCGCTGCCGGCGGCGCGGTTGCTGGTGCTCCTCCCGGAGCGGGGCGGGGCGACGTCGCTCCGCGAGGCGGAGGCGGCGGTCGGTGCGGCCGGCCGGGTGGCGCTCGTCCCCGAGGCGGATCCGCTGTTCCGCGCCGGGCTGCCCCAGCTCGGCAAGGCGGCGCTCGACTGGGTGACGGGGAACGCGCGCTGACGGTCCGATTCCGCCGAAACGGCGCCCCGGCACCGGCATCCATTGCCCTGGATGCTGGACGGGCGCGAGGCGGGAGCGTGGAGGACCCGGGCGAGCGGCCGGGCCGCGACGGCCGCGCTCGGCAAGGGCCGGCGCGCCCCCGCCCGTGCCTCCCTGGCGAGGAGCGAGCGCGCCATGGACCACCTCTCGCTCGCCTGCCGGGCCGCCTACGTCCTCCGGGAGCTCGAGCGGCTGAGCCCGGCCGAGACCGCCTCCATCCTGGGGACGACCCCGGACGCGGTCCGGCTCCAGGTGACCCGGGCCCGGATCGCCCTCACCCTCGCCCTCGGCGGCGCCGAGGTGGGCGCGGACGCCTACGTCGGCCCCGGCTGGCGCAGCGACCGGATGGTGGCCGAGGTCATGGCCCGGATCCGGGCGCGCTCGTCGTCGAAGGGGGATGGGCGCGATGAGGCCGACCCTGTCCCGCCAGGGTCAGGGCCACGAGCAGGCCGGCCGCGATCCAGGCCGCGGCCCAGGCCAGGGGCGGCAGGCGCCGGACGCGGAAGCGGAGCGAGGCGTCGGCGGGGTCGATCCGCACGAGCCCGTCGGTGAGCGGGGGCGGAGCAGGCGTCCTCCGCGCGAAGCTCCGGAGGAGGAGCGCGAGCGCCCCGCCGCCGAGGAGCAGCCAGACGGCGAGCGCCCCGGCGGGCGGCGCCTCCGCGGCCGACTCGCCGGCCTCGCTCGCCAGGGCCCCGGCCGAGGCGAGCCCGTTGTTGACGGCGTGGGCGAGGATCGCGGGCCAGATCGAGCCGGCGCGCCAGGCCATCCACCCGAAGATCGCGCCCAGGAGCGCCAGGGCCGGGAACCTCACGGGATCGAGGTGGAGGGTGGCGAAGAGGAGCGCCGAGGTCACGATCGCCACCGCCGGCCCGCGGCGGAGGCCGATCGTGCGCAGCAGGTAGCCGCGGAAGGCCGTCTCCTCGCAGACCGGGGCGAGCACGGTGGCGACGAGCGCGATGCCGAGCTGCTGGGAGAGCGGCGCGTCGAAGAGCCGGCTCACGTCGAAGCGCTCGATCCAGGAGTGCGGCACGACCAGCGTCCAGAGCCCCATCACCGCGTTGGCGGCGAGGAAGCCGGCGACGCCCACCGCCGCGGCCAGGCCCAGGTGCGCGCCGCGGGGTCGCGTCAGGCCGAGGTAGGGACCGGG
>DATKAL010000527.1:0-5926 GCA_035498135.1 Anaeromyxobacter sp. | reverse complement strand
GCCTGGGAGCTGATCCACCGGCGAGAGAACCTGATCGAGCTGGTCAAGGAGGCCGAGCTGCTCGAGGCGCCGGGCAAGGCCCCGGGCCAGGGGCTCAAGGAGCTCACCAGCCGGCTCACCGACGCCCGGCGGCCGCAGGAGGATCCGCTCGACGCCATGGTGCTCCGGGTGGAGCGCGCGCTGGTGGTGACCTCCGACGAGGGGACCATCAACATCACCTTCGACTGGCCCGATCCCCAGCAGGCCTACCGGGTGGTGGAGGGGGCGCTCCAGAACTTCATCGAGGCGCGGCACGTCCAGGAGGTCACCGCCATCGACGAGGTGATCTCGGTGCTGCGAGCCCGGGCGGCGACCGCCAAGGACAAGCTCGACCGGGTGGTGGAGGACGTGCGCCGCGAGGGCGCCTCCGACGTCCGGGACACCGCCGTGGCCGCGGGGGCGGCCACCACCCGCCCGGCGGGGGCCAGGGGCCCGAGCGAGGAGCTCGTGCGGCTCAAGTCCCTGCTCGACGCCAAGCAGCGGGCCATCGAGGACGTGGAGGAGTTCCGCCGCCGCCGGCTGGCCGATCTCCAGGCCCAGCTGGACGAGAAGCGGAACACGCTCTCCGAGGCCCACCCCCAGGTCATCCAGCTGCGCCGGGACATCGAGGCGCTCTCCCGGGAGTCGCCGCAGATCGCCTCGCTGCGGGAGGACGAGCAGAAGCTCCGCAAGGACTACGCGGCGCGGGCCGCCGAGGAGGCCCGGACGCCGGGCGCCGCGCCGGCGAGCGCTCCCCGGGCGCAGCGCCGCACCGGCTCCGGGGAGGAGGACGAGCGCATCCGCTCGGCCCGGCTCGAGTGGCAGCAGATGATCGAGCGCGTGAACGCCTCGCAGCTGGAGCTCGACGCCGCGCGGGCCGCCTTCAAGTACCGCTACTCGGTGATCTGGCCGGCCCAGATCCCGAAGACCCCGGTCAGCCCGAACCCGGTCAAGATCCTGGGGATGGGGACGCTGGCCGCCCTTGCCTTCGCGCTCGCGCTCGCCGCCGCGCCCGACCTCCTCGCCGGGCGGATCACGGAGCGCTGGCAGGTGGAGCAGCTGCTGCAGCTGCCCGTCCTGGGCGAGCTGACCCGCAAGTAGCCGGCCCGGTCACCGGCGGCGCAGGAGGATGCTTCCCGCGAACCGCTCGCGGCCGACGATCTCCACCGTCCGCCGGGCGGAGCCGAGGTGGGACCGGCGCAGGTCCACGCAGAGGACGGCCAGGTCGGCGGCGTGCACCACCGCCACGCCGAGCGGCTCCTCGATCACCGACGGCACGGCGATCACCACCTGCAGGTTCTGGGCGAGCCCCTCGCCGCGGCCGTTGGCGGCGACCGCGTCGGCGATCCCCGAGGCGGTGATGTAGTCGAGGCGGGAGAGCTGGAGGGCGGTGACCGCGCCCTCGCGGAGCTGCCGCCCCACCTCGGCGAGCGAAGAGGCGAGCTCGGCGGTCGAGCCCCCCTCGTCGGCCGGGATGAGCGCCAGGGAGGTCCAGCGGCGGCGGGCGAGGGCGAACCAGAGCTGCTGCACCTCCCGGCCCGGCGGCTCGGCGACGTGCACCGCCTGCGCCCCGAGGTGGACGGCGAGCTTCTGGATGGACTCTCCCATGCGTCTCCCGGTGCGCGCGGCGCCCGGCCATGAAAGGACGAACGTGCCGCGCGGTCAAGCGCGCGGCGATTGACCCTCCGCGCCCGAGCGGCTAGATGGAGCGGACCACGCCGTCGCTCCGGGAGCCCACATGAAAGGCATCATCCTCGCGGGCGGGACGGGCTCGCGGCTGTTCCCGCTCACCAAGGTCACGAACAAGCACCTCCTGCCGGTCGGGCGGGAGCCGATGATCCAGCACCCCGTCCGCAAGATGACGAGCGCCGGGATCGACGAGATCCTCGTGGTCACCGGGGTGGAGCACATGGGCGACGTGGTGAACCTGCTCGGCTCCGGCCGGGAGTTCGGCTGCCGCTTCACCTACAAGGTCCAGGACGAGGCGGGGGGCATCGCCCAGGCGCTCGGGCTGGCCGAGCACTTCGCCGCCGGGGTGCCGGTCTGCGTGATCCTGGGCGACAACGTGTTCGGCGACCCGCTCGCCCCGTTCGTCTCCGCCTTCGAGCGGCAGCGGCGGGGGGCACGCCTCCTCCTCAAGCGCGTCCCGGACCCGCAGCGGTTCGGGGTGGCCGAGGTGACGGGGGGCGCCGTCCGCCGGATCGTGGAGAAGCCGCGCCGGCCGCGCTCCGACCTGGCGGTGACCGGCATCTACTTCTACGACGCGCACGTGTACGAGGCGATCCGCTCCCTGCGGCCCTCGGCCCGTGGCGAGCTCGAGATCACCGACGTCAACAACGACTACCTGCGGCGGGGCGAGCTGCAGTTCGACCTGCTCGAGGGCTGGTGGACCGACGCCGGGACGTTCGACTCGCTCCACCTCGCCAACGAGCTGGCCCGCCGGGGCGCGGCCCGGCCGGCCCGGGCCGCGCGCGCTCGGGGGCGGTAGCGGCAGGCTCGCGGGCGGCGCGGGAATCGCGTAGCCTTCCGCGCATGATCCTCCGGGCCGGTCGCACCTCGCTCGCCCTCCGGGCCGCGGCCGTCATGGCGGCGGCCGCCCTCGCCTGCGCTTCCGACGCCGAGCGGCGGTCCTCGCCCGCCCCGGACTCCGCCGCCCCCGCCCCGGCGAGCGCGGACCTGGCCCGCGCCCTGGAGCCGATCGAGGACCTCGACCCGGACGCCTACGTCGCGGTCGCCCCCGAGGAGCTGGGCGCGCTCCGGGCCGATCTCGAGGGCTGGTGGCGGCGGCTGTTCCGGCCCGAGGCGTCGCCCGCCCGGAGCCAGGGGGTGCGCCAGTCGGCGCGCGCCAGCGCCGCCGGCGCCCCCGACCTGGTCCGCAGCGAGTACGACATGGCGGTGGTGCGCGTCGAGGTGATCGACGCCGCCCGGTTCGCCCTGGTGCGGATCGCCGATCCGGGCGTGGACGTGGCCGACGGAGCGGTGGCGCAGGTGATGGCCCGCCGCCTCCTGGCGGCGGGCGAGGACCGGCGCTGGGAGCTGCGCCTGCCGGAGCGGCTCGCCGAGGGCGAGTGGTACGCCAGCGAGGCGACGGGGAGCGCCGGCGCCTCCGGGGACCGGGTCGACGTCCGGGTCCGGGGCGGCCGGCTGGAGCTGCTCTGCGCCAAGCGCGGCGAGGAGCGGCCCGCGCCGGACGCCTGGTTCCCGGCCGCGCTGCGGGCCGAGCTCGGCGCCGCGCCGGCCCCGGACGCTCAGGGGCGGTAGGTCGGCGTGGCGAATCGGGCCGCCAGGTAGATCCCGAGCTCCTGGAACGAGGGGAGGGTGGGCTCGGGAGTCCGCTGCCACTGGCCGTATCCGCCCAGCCCGAACGAGACGGTCTCCGTCGGGCTGTAGTCCACGCGCAGGTCGAAGCCGCCCCGGCGCGAGAGCCCGGCCGGCTGGCGCCCCAGGGCCCCGGCCGCCCGGCCGGTCAGGGCCCACTGCGGCCGCGGGGTCCAGGAGGCGGTGGCCCCGAGGTCGAGCTGCTGGATCACGTCCCCGCTGGCGCGGTCGACGATCGCGCCCAGCACCGCGGCGATCCGCTCCGTGAGGTGGAGGCGCGCGTCGGGGTGGGAGAGCCCCGCCTCCGCTGCCGGATAGGCCCGGTAGTGGAGGGACGCCCCGGCGAGCTGCTCGGCGGTGATGAGCGCCCCGGCGCCGAGCCAGCTCTCGAGCGTGGGGCCGAGGGTGCGCCGCCAGGTCGCCATCAGCCCCGCGATGCCGGAGGTGGTGTCGTCGCTGAACCGGGCGCCGGTGGCGGAGAGCCGGAGGGAGAGCCGGTCGAGGCGCGTGGCGTCGCGATCGAGGAAGGTCTCCGCCCGGAAGCCGCGGCCGAGCGGGAGGAGGGCCCGCGAGGCCGGGTCGGCGCCGCCCTCGATGTACCCGCCCGCGACCAGGGTCCAGGTCGTCCGGGGATCGAGCGCGCCCTCCAGCCGGAGGTCGGCCCGTCCGGCGACGTACTCGAGCAGGCGGGTGGTGGTGATGGTCTGGGCCTGGTCGGGGGTCCGGGTGGCCTCCGAGATGAGATCGGTGGTGCCGCGCGCCCCCGTGGCGGTGAGGGAGAGGGTCCAGGCCGGGGCGATCCGGGCGCGGCCGCCGGCCTCGCCGGTGTGGAGCACGAGGACCCGGGACTGGGTGGCGACGTCCTGGGAGCGGAAGCGGGGCTCGTAGGTCCCGTGCAGATCCAGGTCCGAAGAGGTCACCGCCAGCGACACGCGGGGGTGGACGATCACCTCGGTGGTGGTGCCGGGGACGGGCGGCCCCGGCGGCGGGCTGAGATCGCGCGTCCGGCCGTCGAGGAGGAGGGCGGCGTCGAGGGCGGGACCCTGCGGCACCGGTGGGGCGGGGGCGGGGGCGTCGTCGGCCGGGGGGGCCGCCCCCAGGGCGGCGAGGAGCGCGACCGCGAGCGGGCTGGCGACCCCCACCACCTACTCCACGACGACGGAGTCGCCGTTGCGCAGGCGGAAGACGGCGGCGGGGCGGGCGCCCTGGGCCAGGGCCGCGTAGCGGAACCGGATCCGGAGCGGCGCCGGCTCCCCGGGGCGGGCGAAGCCCAGCACGTAGATCTCCTCCCGGTGGGCGTAGGCGGTGAGGCCCCCCGCGGCGGCGAGCGCGGTGAGCACGCCCGAGCCGCGATCCAGCTCGTACACGCCGGGCTTGGCGACCTCGCCGAACACCGAGACCCGCAGCGGCCGCAGCTCCACCACGGTGATGGTGACGATCGGGCTCACCACGTAGGTCTTGAGCAGCCCCTGCAGCCGGGTCGACAGGTCGGCCGGGGTCGTCCCCGCGGCGTCCACGTCCTGGAGGAAGGGCAGGGTGATCTTGCCGTCCTCCCGGACCCTGACCTTCTCCACCGACATCGCGGCCTGGTTCCAGACGCGGACGCCGAGCACGTCGCCGACCGCGATCCGGTAGGCGGGGTCGATGGTGGGCTCGTCGATCGCGAGATCCTCCACCCGGATGTACGGCGCGGTCCTGGCGCAGGCGGCGAGGGCCAGCAGGGCCATCACGGCCGGCCAGCGGAGCGGGCTTCGAGGCGTCGGCATGTGCGCGGCGGGACCGCGCCACCGGTCCCTTCGTTCCCCCCCCCCGAGTCGAGCCGCGCGCAGAGGCGCGGCAGCGTGCGCGAATCGTATGGCGGGCGCCCCCGGCGGCGAAGAATCTGTGAGGGGCAACCCCCTAGGGGGCCAGCGGGGCATGCGGTCGCGCGCGACCGAGCGCACGGCGCGCAGACGCCGACCGACGGTCCGGATCGCCGCGCCCATTCCGAAAAAAGTCCACGATCGGTGAAGGGCCGTGTCCCTTGAAGACCGGACGCGACCGGCGGCGTCCGGCGGCTCGCCCGCTCCGCGCCTCGCTCCCCACCCGAACCCGTCACACGCGGTGAACGAGCCTGTCCCCTGCATGCTGGACGTGCGGCTCCTCGATTCGCTGTCTCGGGAACTGGTGACACGCTGGGTGTATCACGCGTCCGGATGAAACACACATGGCGCGAGCACGACGGGGGGCACGAGTGCTACATACGAAGCAACCGAACTCGCCTCGGGGGGGGCATGGCTAGAGAGAGCGCTCGCGCGAGCGACGCATTTCTGAGATTCGCAGATCTCCTCGCGCTGACCGTCGCGGGGCCGCTGGCGCTGCTGGCAGGGTCCCTGCTCGCGGGCGCGGCCCGGACGCCGGCCGAGGAGACGTGGTGGCCGCTGGTGGCGGTGTCGCTGCCGCTCTGGATGGCCAGCGCCTGGCTGATGCAGGTCTACGAGGCCCGCGCCGGCTCGCCCTGGCACGAGCTGTGGCGGGTCACCCGGACCGTCGGGCTGGTGGCGATGCTGGCCGCCGCCGGCGCCTTCTTCACCCGGCAGGACGAGGGCTA
>DATKAL010000526.1:0-9634 GCA_035498135.1 Anaeromyxobacter sp. | reverse complement strand
ACCCGCGCCTCGCCGGAGGCTCCGCGGGCGAGCTCCACCGCCCGCGCGCAGAGCGCCTCGACCCGGGGACCGAGGCGGGGACCGAGGCGCGGCGCCGCCGCGTTGAACGTGCAGGTGAGGAGGACGCGGGCGCCGGCCGCGGCGTGGCCGGCGTGGACCGCGGCGACCTCGTCCGGGCGGTCGAGGAGCCAGTCCTCGGGGAGGGCGCCGGCGGGCAGCCCTCGGGCGAGCAGCGCCGTCCCCATGGCGCCGTCGAGCAGGGTCGGTCCGGGGAACGCGGCCGGCCTCACGCCAGGGTGAGCTCCTCGAGGTGGTGCGGCACCTGCGCGGGCCAGCCGAGGAGGTCCATCCGCACCTTGGCGGCGGCGAGGGCGCTCGGCTCGCCGTGGACGAGGAAGGTGCGCCTCGGCGGGGCGGGGAAGGTGGCGAGCCAGCGCGACAGCTCCGCCTCGTCGGCGTGGGCCGAGAAGCCGGACAGGGTGGCGACCCGGGCTCGCACCGGCACGTCCTGGCCGTGGATCCGGACGGTGGGGGCGCCGTTCTGCAGGCTCCAGCCGCGCGTCCCCTCTGCCTGGTAGCCGACGAGGAGCACGGTGGTGGACGGGTCGGGGAGGCGGTGGACCAGGTGGTGGAGGATGCGGCCGCCGGTGGCCATCCCGGAGGCGGAGAGGATGAGGCACGGGCCGCGGACGCCGTTCAGCGCCTTCGACTGCTCGGGGCTCCGGACGAAGGCGAGCCGCGCCGGCCGGAGGGGATCCTCGCCCGCGGCCAGGCGGCGGGCCATCTCCTGGTCGTGGTCCTCGCGGTGGGCGAGGTAGATCGGGGTCGCGTCCACGGCCATGGGGGAGTCGACGTACACCGGGAGCTCCGGGATCGCCCCGGTGCGCTCGAGCTCGCGGACGTCGAAGAGGATCTCCTGGGTGCGCCCGATGGCGAAGGAGGGCACGAGCAGGACGCCGCGCGTGGTCACGGCCCGCTCCACCTCGGCCTGCAGTCCCTCCGCCGGCGAGCCCTCGGGGTGGCGCTTCCCGGCGTAGGTGCTCTCGACGAGGAGCGCGTCGACCGGGAGCCCGGGCTCGGGATCGGGCAGGATGGGCGCGCCGTACCGACCCAGATCGCCGCCGAAGAGGATGCGGAGCGGGCGCCCGTCCCCGGCGGCCTCCACCTCGGCGGTGGCGCTCCCGAGGATGTGGCCGGCCCGGTGGAAGCGGACCGTCACCCCCGGCGCGATCTCGCGCCGCTCGCCGTAGGGGAGGGGAGAGAGCCGGGGCAGGGCGGCGAGCGCGTCCTCCTCGCCGTAGAGCGGCTGCGCGTTGGGGGCGTGCTTGGAGAAGCCCTTCCGGTTGGCGTAGCGCGCCTCCTCTTCCTGGAGCCGTCCGGAGTCGGGGAGGAGGAGGCCGCAGAGGTCGCGCGTTGCCGGGGTGCAGTGGGTGCGACCCCGGAAGCCGTCCCGGACGAGCAGGGGGAGGGCGCCGGTGTGATCGATGTGGGCGTGCGTGAGCACGGCCGCGTCGAGCGACTCGGGGTCGAACGGCCAGGGGGCCCGGTTGCGGAGGCGGAGCTCCTTGCGCCCCTGGAAGAGCCCCGCCTCGACGAGCACGCGGGCGCGGCCGGTGTCGAGGAGATACCGGGAGCCGGTGACCGTGCCGGCGGCGCCGAGGAACCGGATGGACGTCATCCAGCCTGGATTCTACAATCCCGACGACACCGGGGCCGGCAGCGAGGCGGCGTACCGGCAGGGTCGGACGGGGAGCGCCCGCATGCGGCGGAAGATCCGGGTCGTCGGGGCGATGATCGAGAAGGACGGGCGCTACCTCATCACCCAGCGTCCGCCGACGGCGTCGCTGCCGCTCCTCTGGGAGTTCCCGGGCGGCCGGGTCGAGCCGGGCGAGTCCGATCAGGCGGCGCTGGCCCGCGAGCTCTCGGAGGAGATGGCGATCGGCGTCGATGTCGGCCTGCGCGTGATCCACGTCGAGCACGCCTACGAGAGCTACGACATCGACTTCTGCGTGTACCGCTGCCGGCTGACGCACGGACCCATCCAGCACCTCCGCGTTCACGACCACCGCTGGGTGCGCCCCGACGAGCTCGACCAGTACGAGTTCCCGCCGGCGGACGAGAAGAGCATCGCCAGGCTGCTGGATCTCTAGCCGAGCCGCTTTCCACCCCAAGCGGAGCGCTCCCCGACCCGTGCGGGTGTGCCGCGCGTGCGCCCCGCGGGTCGCGGCGTGTCGATTTGCTCGATCCCCGGGCGTGCGCACATTTCCTCATGGAGAGGAGGCCCGGTGGCGGCAGACGAGAAGAGAGGAGCGCAGCGCGGCGATCGGGGGCCCCGCCCCGGCCCGCAGACGCGCATCCCGCTCGCCTCCCCCGCGGCCTGGCTGGTGCTGATCGCCCTCGCCGTCTTCCTCTTCCGGGCCTTCCAGGACGTCGGGGTCCGTCGCATCCCGCTCTCCCAGTTCAAGGCGATGGTGGAGCAGGGGTCCTTCGAGCGCGTGGTCTTCGGGCCGGACTGGGTGCGCGGGATCCCGAAGCCGGTCGAGGCGGGCGCGGCGCAGCCGGAGCCGGCGGAGCGAGGCGGCGGCGGTCCGGCCCTGCCGTACGTCGCCACCCGGCTCCCGGGCGGCGGGGACGACCTGGTGGCGGTGGTGGAGAAGGCCAAGGTGCCCTACGACGCGGTGGCGGGCGGCGGGATGGGCGACCTGTTCTGGGTCTGGGTCGCGCCCATCGCCATCGGGCTCGTGTTCTGGGCCTGGGTGATGCGGCGGATGTCCGGCCAGATGGGGCAAGGACCGCCTGGGGTGATGGCCTTCGGCAAGTCGCGGGCCCGGGTCCACATGGAGCCGGACACCGGCGTCACCTTCGCCGACGCCGCCGGGATCGACGAGGCGGTCGAGGAGCTGCAGGAGATCGTCGAGTTCCTGAAGACGCCCGAGAAGTACCGGCGGTTGGGAGGGCGGATCCCCAAGGGCGTGCTCCTCGTCGGCCCTCCCGGCACCGGGAAGACCCTCCTCGCCCGGGCCACAGCCGGCGAGGCGGGGGTCCCCTTCTTCTCCCTCTCCGGCTCGGAGTTCGTGGAGATGTTCGTGGGCGTGGGGGCGGCGAGGGTGCGGGACCTCTTCCAGCAGGCCGCCCAGAAGGCGCCCTGCATCGTCTTCATCGACGAGCTGGACGCGCTCGGGAAGTCGCGCAACGGCGGGATGGTGGGTGGGCACGACGAGCGGGAGCAGACCCTGAACCAGCTGCTCGCGGAGATGGACGGGTTCGACGCCCGGGCCGGCCTGATCATCATGGGGGCGACCAACCGCCCCGAGATCCTGGATCCGGCCTTGCTGCGCCCGGGCCGCTTCGACCGCCAGGTGCTGGTGGATCGGCCGGACAAGCGCGGCCGGGAGAAGATCCTCCAGATCCACGCGAAGAACGTGAAGCTCGGCCCGGACGTGGACCTGCGGTCGGTGGCCGCCCGCACCCCCGGGTTCGCCGGGGCGGACCTCGCCAACGTGGTGAACGAGGCGGCGCTCCTCGCGGCCCGGCGCGACAAGAACTTCGTCACCCGGGCCGAGTTCGAGGAGGCGATCGAGCGGGTGGTGGCGGGGCTGGAGAAGAAGAGCCGGCGGATCAACGAGCGGGAGAAGGAGATCGTGGCCTTCCACGAGTCGGGGCATGCGCTCGTGGGCTGGATGCTCCCGGACGCCGACCGGATCTCGAAGGTCTCCATCATCCCCCGGGGGCTGGGCGCGCTCGGCTACACGCTCCAGCTCCCCACCGAGGATCGCTACCTCCTGACGCGCAGCGAGCTGCGGGACCGGATGGCGGGCCTGATGGGCGGGCGGGTGGCGGAGGAGGAGATCTTCGGCGAGCCCTCCACCGGTGCCTCCAACGACCTGCAGCACGCCACCGCCCTGGCACGGATGATGGTGCGGGACTACGGGATGAGCGCCACCCTGGGCCCGGTGGCGCTGGGGGACCAGGGGCCGCCCACCTTCCTCGGGGTGAAGGGCCTCGAGTCGCGCAGCTACTCGGACCAGACGGCCCTGGTCGTGGATCGGGAGGTGCAGGCGCTGGTGGTCGAGGCCCAGGAGCGGGCGAGGGAGATCGTGCGCGGGAACCGGGAGAAGCTCGACGCGATGGCCGCCCGGCTCCTCGCCGTCGAGGTGATCGAGGAGGAGGAGATCGCCCGGCTCTGGGGGCCCAAGGTCATGCGCCCGGGCGCCATCGAGAGCCCGGGCCACCCGCAGGCGCCCCCCGAGAGCCCGACCCGCCCGGTGGCCGTGAGCGACGCCCCCGTGATCTGGACCGGGCCGGATGCCGCCGCGGGGGTCGCTGACGGCGAGGGACGGGAGTGAGGCAGGGGAGCGAAAGCCACCAGGCGCGCAAGGCCCTCTTCCAGCTCGGGATCCGGCGGGGCTTCCTCGGCGCCGCCGAGATCGACCGGGCGGTGCCCCCCGGCAGCCTCTCGCCGGCCGAGCGCTGGCTCCTCTTCTACAGCCTGCGCGCGGCCGGGGTGGAGATCCGGGACGTCCGCGGAGCGGGGGTCGAGGAGCCCCCGGGCGAGCCCCCGCCCTGAGCGGAGCGACAGGCCGGTTTGACACGTCCCCACGGCTGGTTAGCTTCGCGGCCGGAGGTCGAGGAACGCATGTCCGAGGAGCGTCGTGTGGGCCCCTTCCCGGGTGAGGAGGGGAGGGTCAAGGTGGTGGATCGGCGGCGGTTTGGCCCGCAGGGGGAGCCCCTGGAGGCGCCCGCGGAGCGCCCCGGGTCGCCGGAGGAAGGGGCGGGCGAGCCGGTCGATCCGCAGGCGGCCGCCCAGGCCGCCCGGCTCGACGAGCTGGCCCGTGCCTACGCCGCCCTGGTCGAGGACAACAAGGCCTTCCGGGAGCGGCTGACGCGCGAGAAGGAGCGGGTGATCGAGGCGGAGCGGGCCGGCGTGGCGCAGGCGCTGCTCGACGCCGCGGACGACCTGGAGCGCGCGCTCGCGGCGGTGCGCGGCGCCGCCGGGGCGCCCGGGGACGCCCTCGCCAGCCTGGTACGCGGCGTTCACCTCTCGCTCTCCGGCCTGCACAAGCGGATCGCCGAGCTCGGGGCCGAGCGGCTCGTCCTGGCCGGCCAGCCCTTCGATCCCCGGCTCGCCGAGGCGGTGGACACCGTCGCGGTCGCCGACGTCTCCCAGGACGGGCTGGTGATCCAGGAGGTCCGCCCCGGCTATCGCATCGGAGACCGGGTCCTCCGCCCCGCCCGGGTGCGGGTGGGGCGGCTGGCCCGAGCCTGACCGGGCCTGCGTCCGGCCGCTCGTCCGACCGCCGGGAATAGAAGCTCGTCTCGAACGTCATCAGGGTTGCTTCGTCCACGCAGTCGCAGCACCACCAGGAGAGGGCTCATGCGCAGGTCCTACCTCAGATTCCTCATCGCAGCCGTCGGCGCCTCCCTCGCCGTCCTCGCCATCTTCGCCTGCACGCAGCGCGGGGCGGCGGCGGTGGACGGCCCGAAGGCCCCGGCGCCGCAAATCTTCCGCGAGGCGGCCCAGGCGCCCGCCCCGGCGGAGGCGGCGCTGCCGGCGCTGCCGTCGCTCGCCCCCCTCATCGAGCGGCTCCGCCCGGCGGTGGTGAACATCTCGACCACCACGGTCACCAAGCACCCGCGCCCGCAGCAGCGCAGCCCGCACCAGGGCCAGGGGAGCGGCGGCGACGAGGGCTTCGACCAGTTCTTCGAGCGCTTCTTCGGGCGCCCTCTGCCCGAGGCGCCCGAGGAGTTCCGCGGCTCCTCGCTCGGCTCCGGCTTCCTGCTCAGCCCGGAGGGCTACATCCTCACCAACAACCACGTGGTGAAGGACGCGAACGACATCCGGGTGCGCATCTCCGACGGGCGGGAGTACACCGCCAAGACCGTGGGGAGGGATCCGCTCACCGACGTCGCCCTGATCAAGCTCGTCAACCCGCCGAAGGACCTGCCCACCGTGGTGCTGGGCAACTCCGACGCGCTCCGGCAGGGCGACTTCGTGCTCGCCCTGGGCAGCCCCTTCGGCCTGCGCGACACCGCCACCCTCGGGATCGTCTCGGCCAAGCACCGCGCCGGCATCAACCCCGGCGGCACCTACGACGACTTCATCCAGACCGACGCCGCCATCAACCCGGGCAACTCGGGCGGCCCGCTCTTCAACCTGCGCGGCGAGGTGGTGGGCATCAACACCGCCATCGTCTCGCCCCAGATCGGCCAGGGGATCGGCTTCGCGGTCCCCATCGACATCGCCAAGGCCCTCCTCCCCCAGCTCAAGGAGAAGGGGAAGGTCACCCGCGGCTTCCTCGGCGTCTCGGTGTCGGATCTCTCCCCCGACCTGATCCAGGGCTTCAGGCTCGCCCCCGGGACCAAGGGCGCGCTCGTCCAGAACGTGATCCCGAAGTCGCCCGCGGCCAAGGCCGGGCTCGAGGCGGGCGACGTGGTGACCGAGCTCAACGGGAAGGCTGTCGACTCGGCCGGCGCCCTCACCCGCGGCGTGGCCCTCATCGCCCCCGGCCAGTCCGCCGAGGTCGTCGTCCAGCGGGGCGGCGACCGCAAGAAGCTCAGCATGAAGGTGGCCCAGCGCCCCGAGGACGAGGCGGTGGTGGGCAAGGGCGACTTCGAGGAGGGCGAGGGTGGCCAGGCGAAGGAGAACGCCAAGAGCGCGAAGCTCGGCGTCTCGCTCGCCCCGCTCACCCCGGACGTGGCCCGCGAGCTGGGCGTCGAGGGCGACGAGGGGGTGGTGGTGGTCGAGGCCACCGACGGCGGTCCGGCGGAGCGCGCGGGGGTCCGGCGCGGCGACGTGATCCTGGAGATCAACCGCCAGCCGGTGAAGAAGCCCGACGACGTCAAGGCGGCCGTCTCCAAGATGAAGGACGGCGACATGGCCCTGCTCCGCGTCCGGCGCGGGGACCAGGCGGTGTTCGTGGCCGTGCCCGTGGGCGGCCGGCAGTAGCCGCGCGCGAGCCGGGAAGCACAGCGGGCCGCTCCGCCGACCGCCGGCGGGGCGGCCCGGCTCGTCTCCGGAGCTAGAAGACGCGGCTGGCGATGGGCGCGCCGGTGCGGGCGTCGATCACCCGCACCGCCAGGAAGCGCGCCGCCACGCCCTCGTAGCTGCCGCGCTCGCCCTTGCGGGAGAGCCGCCAGGCCTTCTCCGGCCGGAAGACGATCTCGAGCTCGATCGCCCCGGTGCGGAACGGGCTCTCGAACTGCATCTCGGCCACGTCCGGCGGGAGGGTGCCCCGGATCGGGAGGAGGCCGATCACCGGGTGTCCCTCGGCGTCCTGGCGGAGGGGAGCGCCGTGGGAGAGGGCGAGGCCGCCCCCGTCCACGAAGGGGGTGAAGAGCAGGACGTAGGAGTCCCCGTGCAGCTCGGGCCGGACCAGCCCGGCCGCGTCGGCCACCCGCACGGCGAAGGTCCGCGCCCCGAGGACGCGGCGGGCCGCGACGACGTTCGCCTCGCAGGCACGTCGCTCGATCGGGTCCGTGCAGCGGCCGACGTACCGGGCCAGGAACGGCTCGAGGCGCTCCAGGTGCTCGGCGTTGCCGGCCACGGCCTCGAAGTCGGCGGAGATCGCGGGGGCGGGGAGGGCGGCGGCCAGCAGGAGGAGCGAGAGCGCACGGTGCATGGAGTGGATCACCTCGGGACGGGGGTGCCCGGCGGGGACGCGGGGCCACTCTAGCCCGCACGCGCGGTAGCCCTGCCAGCCACACCCTGCGGCCGATGTGCGTGCGTGCTTTCATTTGACTACATTCACTCACCCGCTTACTCTGTCTCAGTCTTAGGAGGGACGGAATGCTCTGGAGCCGGCGTGAGGTGAGGAAGGCGGTGGGGGGGGCCCCGGAGCGCCGTACAGCGCCGCGGCTGGACAAGGTCTTCCGGGTCTATCTGGAGGGCGAGCGGGGGGCCGGGCTGGGGATCGCCCGGAACATCTCCGAGGGCGGCATGTTCGTCGAGACCCGCGCGCCCCAGCCCATCGGGACGATGGTCCGGATCGTCATCCCCTCGGACGCGGGGGAGATGGCCGCGGTGGCCGAGGTGCGCTACGTCTGCCACCTCCTCGCTCGCTCTCCGGACGCGCCCGAGCGAGGGCCGCTGGCGATGCGGGGGATGGGCATCCGCTTTCTGTACTTCGAGCTCGACGGGTTCGAGACCGAGCCGCGGATGGTGCGGCTCCACTGAGAGGGCGCCGGCGCCGGCGGAGGGTCGGTCGGTCGCCGGTGTGGGTCTTCGCCCAGCTTGCCGGCCCCTCGGCGGGCGTGTTAGCCGAACCCGGCATGCTCGCGATCGAGACCGAGGGCCTCACCCGGCTCTTCGACGGGAAGCCGGCGGTCGAGCAGCTGGCCCTGCGCGTCCCCGAGGGTGCCTTCTACGGGTTCCTCGGGCCGAACGGCGCGGGCAAGAGCACGACCATCAAGATGCTGACGGGGCTCCTCGCGCCCACCGCCGGGAGGGCGGAGGTGCTGGGCCTCGACCTCGGGCGGGAGCCGACCGAGGTGAAGCGGCTGGTGGGCGTGGTCCCCGACGGCCTTGGGCTCTTCGACCGGCTCTCCGGGGCCGAGCAGCTCCGGCTCCACGGCCAGCTCTACGGGCTCGCCCGGGCCGAGGCCGCCCGGCGGGCGGACGAGCTCCTCGCCGCCCTGGACCTCGCGGGCGAGGCCGGGAAGCTGGTGGGCGAGTACAGCCACGGGATGCGCAAGAAGCTCGCGCTCGGGTGCGCGCTCATCCACGGTCCCCGGCTGCTCTTCCTCGACGAGCCGTTCGAGGGGATCGACGCGGTGGCGGTCTCGGGGATCCGGGCGCTGCTCCAGGACCTGGTGGCGCGCCGGGCGATGACGATCTTCCTCACCAGTCACGTCCTCGAGGTGGTGGAGCGGCTCGTGACCCACGTCGGGATCATCCGGGCCGGCCGGCTCGCCGCCCAGGGGACCCTGGAGGAGGTCCGCGGCGCGGCCGGGTCGCTGGAGGACGTCTTCATCCGGACGGTGGGGGAGGAGCGCACGGCGCGCCCCGGCCTCTCCTGGCTCGGCGAGGCCGCCGGCGCCCCCGTCCCCGGGACGGAGCGCCGGTGAGGGGGCCGAACGGCGGGGGGGAGGGGGGCGGCGGGGGCCGGCTGGGGCCGGCGTCCGGTCCGCTCCACGGCGGGACCCTCCGCGCCCTGGCCGAGCTCCGCTTCCGCCTCCTCCTGCGGCGCCTGCGGGGGAGCGGGGGCGTGCCCGAGCTGGTGGCGCGGATCGTCCTCTTCGCCATCGCCATCCCCGCAGGCCTCGCCTTCGCCGGGTTCTCCGGGCTCGCCGCCTTCCGCGCCGTGCGCGTGCGGGAGGGACTCCTGGCATCCGTGCCCGCGCTCGCCCTGTACTTCGGGGTCTGGCAGACCTGGACCGCCGTGGGGCTCTCGCTCTCCGAGCGCGAGACCCTCGACCTCTCGCGCTTCCTCGTCTACCCGCTCCCGCCCTGGCGCGTGTACGCCTACGGGCTGGTGGCCTCGGTGCTGGCCGATCCCTTCGCCGTCTTCTGGTGCCTCATCCTGGCCGGGGCCTTCGCCGGGGCGGCGCTGGCGCGGCCGGGCGCCTGGCTCCTGCTCCTCGCCCTGGCCCAGCTCGGCTTCGTCGCCGCCACGGCCACGCTGGTGGCGCTCCTCCA
>DATKAL010000525.1:0-5673 GCA_035498135.1 Anaeromyxobacter sp. | reverse complement strand
TGACCCACTCGATCCGGGCCGAGGGGAAGCGCGTCCGGAGCGGCTCCAGGACGCTGGTGGCGAGGACCACGTCCCCCAGGGCGCTGTAGCGGATGACCAGGATGCTCGCCGGGTCGCTCATGCGGCGACCTTCCCGCGGGGGAGGATGGCGAGCAGGTGGTCCACGTTGCGCGCGCTCGCCCCCCGGCTGGCGGTCACCGACCCGCGCGCCAGCTGGCCGAGCTCCTCGAGCTGGTCGGGCCGGGAGAGGAGCTCGTCGGCCACCCGGAAGAGCTGGTCGGGGGTGGCCACCTGGATCCCGCCCCGGCCCTGGAGCACCTGCACCGAGTCCTTGAAGTTCTCCATGTGGGGTCCGAAGAGGACCGGGCGCCCCTGGGCGGCCGGCTCGAGGACGTTCTGCCCGCCCCGGCGGACGAAGCTCCCGCCCACGAACACCAGGGTGGCCAGGCGGTAGGCGGCTGCCAGCTCGCCGATGGTGTCGAGGACGGTCACCTGGGCCTGCCCGGCGGTGGCGCCGCCGCTCCGGAGCCGGACCGAGAGGCCGGCGGCCGAGGCGAGCGAGACGATCCGGCCGCTCCGCTCCAGGTAGCGAGGGGCGATCACCAGCTGCAGGCCGGGGTGCGCGGCGAGGAGCCGGGAGTAGACCGGCAGGAGCAGCTCCTCCTCCCCCTCGTGCGTCGAGCCGGCGATGAGCACCGGCCCCGCCCCGAGCCCCATCTCCACGCGGAGGGCCTGCTCCCGCCCGTCCCCCGAGTCGAGCACCAGGGCGTCGAACTTGGTGTTGCCGGTGACCCAGACCCGGTCCGGCGCCGCCCCCAGGGCGAGCACCCGCTCCGCCTCCTCGTCCGAGCGCATGAGGAAGCAGTCGATCCGGCGGAGGGGGTTGCCGATCGCCCCGAAGAAGGCCCGGTAGCGGGAGAGCTTCTGCGGATTGAACCGCCCGTTGGTGAGGGCGATGCGGACGCCGCCCTTGTGCGCCGCGCGGATCAGGTTGGGCCAGATCTCGGTGTACTCGAGGACCAGGAGATCGGGGCAGAGGGTGGCCACCGCCCGCCGGGTGGCGCCGGGGAGGTCGTAGGGGGCGTGGAGCACCACGTCCGCCACGCCGCCCAGCTTCTTGCGGGCCATGGCCAGGCCGCTGTTGGTGATGGTGGTGACGATGATGCAGCAGCCCGGGACCCGGGCCTTCAGCTCCTGCATCATGGGCTGGAGGGAGAGCAGGTCGCCAGCGCTCGCGCCGTGCAGCCAGATCCGGGGCGTGCCCCGGCCCGGATCGAGCCTGCGCCGGTAGAGGCCGAGCCGGAAGGGGATCCCGTGGCGGAGCTTGGGGTGCGTGAGGAGCACCGGGAGCCCGACGAGGAAGAGCAGGTAGCTGGCGAGCGCGTAGAAGAGGTGCACGGTCGACGCCTGTTTACTCGATGCGGACCGGGTTCGTGAAGATCCAGGGCTGGTCGCCTCGCCGCACCTCGACCCGGTAGTCCCCCGGGGCGCACCTCCCCGCGCAGAGGGAGACGGCGGCGCGCGTCCCCGAGGGCCGGAGCGGGGGCCCCGGCGTCGCCGCCCCATCCCGCACCACCCGCACCGCTGCCCGCGCCAGGTCCGGGGCCTCGAGCCGGAGCAGGAGCCCGCCCTCCCCGGTCCGCTCGAGCCGCACCGAGGCGGCCGGGGCCACCGCGTCGAGCACGCAGGCGGCGCTCCCGTCGAGGAGCGCGGCCGTCACCGCCCGGGCGTCGGCGGGGGCGTCGCCCGAGAGCCGGACGGGGAGGTGCATGGAGAACGCCTCGAAGGCGGCCCGGTAGCTCGGGTACCCGTGGGCGTCGGCCGAGCAGAGGAGGACGCGCGCCGCGGGACCGGGCTCGCCCGCCGCGCGGGCGGCGCGCACCTCGGCGTCGAAGCGCCCCAGCTCCGCCGCCGGCTCGCCGGCCAGGTCGAGCAGGGCACGGGCCGGATCCCAGGGGAGCACCAGGGCGGCGGAGAGCGCCTTGCCCAGCGCGTGGCCGTCCAGGACCTGGTACCAGGCGGCGTCGTTGGAGACCACCTCGAGCCCGCGCCACGGGCCGCTCCCCCAGCCGGTGAAGGGGCGGCGCGGGTGGAGCGGGTGGGCGAGGACCGCCGCCCCCCCGAGGGTCCGGATGGCGCCCAGCGGATCGCCGTCCCGCTCTCCCTCCTCGAGCGCGCGCGGGACGCCCAGGGCCACCACGTGCCCGTAGCGGGTGGAGGCCTCGGTCCCGGGCACGATCAGCACGCCGTGCAGGTAGCGAGGACCGGGGGGCTCGAGCCGGTTGTGGTCGGTCACCACCAGGAAGCCGAGCCCGGCCTCGGCGGCGGCCCGGGCCACCTCGTCCAGGGTGCCGCGCCCGTCGCTGGCGGTGGTGTGGACGTGGTAGGCGCCGCGGAGGTCCGAGGCCCCGGCCACCGGCGCCTCGGCCCGCCGCGCCGCGCGCCGGAGCAGCGCCCGGACGCCGAGCGCGCCCCAGGCGGCGAGGAGGATCGCCAGGGCGGTGAGGACGCGGCGCTTCACCGCTAGCCCAGGCTGGCCCGCACCTGGGTCCGCTCCTCGCCCTCGAAGATCCGGTACAGGCGGGCGTACTCCCCCCCGCGGGCCACCAGCTCGTCGTGGAGGCCGGTCTCGACCACCCGGCCCCCGGAGATCACCACGATCCGGTCGGCGTTGCGGATGGTGGAGAGCCGGTGGGCGATGACCAGGGTGGTGCGGCGGACCCCGCCCTCCCCCGCCATGAGCCCATCCAGGGCCCGCTGCACCTCCCGCTCGCTCTCGGCGTCCAGCGCGCTGGTGGCCTCGTCCAGGATCAGGATGGGGGCGTCCTTGAGGAAGGCCCGGGCGATGGCGATCCGCTGCCGCTGGCCGCCCGAGAGCCGGGCGCCGCGCTCGCCGACGCGGGTCTCGTAGCCGTGGGGCTGCGCCAGGATGAAGTCGTGCGCCTGGGCGAGACGGGCGGCACGCTCCACCACCGCCGCGTCGATCTCGGGCCGGCCGTAGGCGATGTTGGCGCGGAGGGTGTCGTTGAAGAGCACCGTCTCCTGGGTGACGACGGCGAGGTGGGCGCGGAGGCTCGCCAGGGTCACCTGGCGCACGTCCTTCCCGTCCACGGTGATCCGCCCGCCGGTCGGGTCCCAGAAGCGGGGGAGGAGGTTGGCCACCGTGGTCTTGCCTCCCCCGGAGGCGCCCACCAGCGCCACCACCTCGCCCTTCCGGATCTCGAGCGAGAACCCGGAGAGCACCAGCCGATCGCCGTAGGAGAAGGTGACGTCCTCGAACCGGATCGCATCGCGGAAGGGCGGGAGCACCTCGGTCCCGGTGTCCGGCACGGTGCTCGGGGTGTCGAGGATCTCGAAGATCCGCTCCCCGGCGGCCGCCCCCTGCATGGCGATCTGGCCCATCCGGCCGAGCTGCTTGATGGGCGTGTAGAGGAGGAGGATCGCGGCCACGAAGGAGAAGAACTTCGCCGCCTCGATCTTCCCGCTCAGGATCTGCCCGCCCACCCACCAGATGGCCGCCGCCAGCCCGGCGGCCGCCATCACCTCCATGAGGGGCGAGGAGAAGGCGCGGACGATCAGGCTCCGGCGGATGATCCCGATGAGCCGCCGGTTGGCCTCGGCGAAGCGGCCGGACTCCCACCGCTCCATCCCGTAGGCCTGGACGACGCGCATGCCGGAGAGCGCCTCCTGCACCATCTCGGCCAGCTCGCCGCCGGTCTCGTAGTAGCGGCTGGTGAGCTTCTTCAGCCGGCCGGCCAGCCGGACGATGGGCCAGAGCGTGACGGGCACCGCCCCGAACGCCACCAGCGACATGCGCCAGTCGAGGATGAAGCAGTTCGCCAGCATCACCACCACGGTGAGGCCATCCCGGGCGTAGGCGGGGACCGCGTTCGAGACCGCCATGTCGACCGCGGCGGTGTCGGCCGAGAACCGCTGCATCAGGTCGCCGGAGTGACGGCGGGTGAAGAAGCCGGGCGAGAGGGAGAGGAGGTGGTCGAAGAGGGCGCGCCGGACGTCGGCCATCATCCGCTGGCCGACGATGCCGATCAGGTAGAACTGGCCGAAGTAGGCGAACCCCTTCAGCACCGAGACCCCGACGATCACCAGGGGGAGCACGGCCAGGACCCGGCTCCGGTCCACCTGCGCGAGGACCGCGTCCAGGTTCATCGAGCCGGGGAGGAACTTCCCCAGGCTGGCGACCGCGCTGGTCTTGCCGGTGAAGAGGAAGTCGAGGGCCGGGCCGAGCAGGTTCACGTAGGCCGCGGTGGCCAGGGAGAGGACCGCCATGCAGCCGATGGCGGCGACCACCTTCCAGCGGTAAGGCCTCACGTAGCCGAGCAGTCGCAGATAGGCGCGCAAGTTCCGGCATCCTAGTCCAGAACCTCGCCGGCGTGCAGGTTGACACGCCCCACCCGGGCGCGCCGTCCTCCCCCTCCCGGACGTTGAATCCGGCCGCCGCCGGGTGCCCGATCAATCAGGGGAGGGGCGCAGACGTCGACTGGAGGAGACGCGATGAAGACGGAGAGGACGGGTGGTCCGACGGCGGCGCGCTGCCTGGCGATCTGGGGCCGGGGGACGCCGAACGGGGCCGCGCTCGAGGTCGCGGTCGAGGCCGTCTCCGCGGTGGCGGAGGAGCTGCACGCGGCGAAGCGCCGGGTGGGGCACGAGTGGAAGCCCCCGGCGCCCGAGGTGCAGCGCGCGGCGCCGGCGCAGGCGCGGCGGGCCACGGGCTGGACGGTGCTGGTGCGGGTCCCGGCGTTCGTGAGCGCGCGGGACGTGCGGGCGGCGGCCCGGGAGGCGAGCGATCGCCACCCGGCGGCCGGGCGGGTCCACCTCGAGGTGCTGGCCGGGGAGCCCGCGACGCGGGAGCGGCACCCGGGGCGCGACCGGCTCCCGGGGACGATCCGCCGGACGCGGGAGGGCGCGCTGGCGCAGCACCGGGCCCGCGACCTGCAGTGAGCCGAGGGGCAGCCGCCGCGGGCGCCCGGCCCGCGGCGGCGCGGGGAGCGCCTACTCCTCGATCCCCTTCACCTTCCCCTCCGCCCGGCGCTTCTCGATGATCTTCTGGGCGATGGGGGGGGGGACCGGGTCGTAGTGCGCCGGCTCCATGGTGAAGTAGCCGACGCCCTGGGTGAGGGAGCGGAGGTCCGCGTCGTAGCTCATCGCCTCGGCGTGCGGGCAGAGGGCGCGGATCAGGACGCCGCGGGCGAGCGGCTCCATGCCCTGGACCTTGGCGCGGCGGCTGTTCAGGTCGCCCATCACCGCGCCCACGTACTCCTCCGGCACCCGCACCTCGAGCTTCATGATGGGCTCGAGCAGGATGGGCCGGGCCTCGAGCACCGCCTTCTTGAAGGCCATCGAGCCCGCCACCTGGAAGGCCATGTCGGAGCTGTCCACGTCGTGGTAGCTGCCGAAGACCAGCTTGGCCCGGAAGTCGACCACCGGGTAGCCGGCCAGCGGCCCGGAGCCGAGCGCGCCGCGGATCCCCTTCTCCACCGAGGGGATGAACTGGCGCGGGATCACGCCGCCCACGATCGCGTCCTCGAACTCGAACCCTTCGCCGCGGCCCTTCGGATACAGCTCGACGTGCGCGTCGCCGTACTGCCCGTGGCCGCCCGTCTGGCGCTTGAACTTGCCCTGCGCCTTGGAGTTGGCGGTGATGGTCTCGAGGTA
>DATKAL010000524.1:0-11733 GCA_035498135.1 Anaeromyxobacter sp. | reverse complement strand
GCCCTGGTCCGTCACCGGACGCGCTCGGCCCTCACGACCCTCGGGATCACCATCGGGGTGGCGGCGGTCGTCTGGGCGAGCGCGATCGGAGAGGCGGGGGCGGCGCGCGCCCGCCAGGCCCTCGAGGACCTGGGCGACGCCTTCGTCTGGATCGAGGCGGGCTCCCGGAACGTGAACGGCCTGCGCACCGGATCGCACGGCACCACCTCGCTCACCCCGGAGGACGCCGAGGCGATCCGGCGCGAGGTGTCGCTGGTGAAGCGGGTCTCGGAGAACGTCGACGGCACGGTGCAGGTGGCCCGGGCGGGCAGCAACTGGCGCACCCGCTACCGCGGCATCTCCCCGGACTGGGCCGCCATCAAGCGCTGGCCGCTGGCGAGCGGCGCGTTCTTCAGCGACGAGCAGGTGCTGCGCGGCGAGAGCGTGGCGGTGATCGGCGAGACCCTCCGGAGCCGGATCTTCGGGGGGGCCGACCCGGTGGGCCAGATCGTCCGGGTGAACGCCTTCCCCTTCGTGATCATCGGCGTCCTCGCGCCCAAGGGGCAGTCCACCACCGGGATGGACCAGGACGACACCCTCCTCATGCCCTGGACCTCCGCCCAGCGGAAGCTCCGGGGCGGCACCTCGACCTGGCTCGACGACATCGTCTGCTCCGCGCGGTCGCCCGGGGCGGTCGACGCGGCCATCGACCAGGTGACCGCACTCCTCCGCCAGCGCCACCGCATCCAGCGCGGCCAGGACGACGACTTCAACGTCCGGCGGCCCGACGAGGTGATCAAGGCGCAGATCCAGGCGAGCCAGACCCTGGAGACGCTGCTGGTGGTGCTGGCCTCGATCTCCCTGGTGATCGGGGGGATCGGGATCATGAACGTGATGCTCGCCTCGGTGCTCCAGCGGACCGGCGAGATCGGCCTGCGCCTGGCGGTGGGGGCGAGCCCGCACGAGGTGCGGCTCCAGTTCCTCGGCGAGGCGGTGGTGCTCGGGCTGGTGGGCGGGGTGCTCGGCCTGGCGCTGAGCGCGGCCGGCTCCACCGCGGCAGCCGGGCTCCTGGGCTGGTCGGTGACCGTCTCGCCGCGCGCCGCCGCGATGGCGGTGGGCTGCGCCGCCGCGGTCGGCGTCGGCTCGGGCGCCTACCCGGCCTGGCGGGCCTCCCGCCTCGATCCCACCGTCGCCCTCCATGCAGAGTGAGCGAGGAGTCCCCGCGATGCGCCGCTGGCCCCTGTACGCCCCGATCGCCGCCGCCCTGCTCCTGGGCGCGGCCGCCCTCCTGCCCCCGAGCGCCCCGCTCACCGCCGCCTGCGGGGCGCTGCTCGTCGCGGCCGTGCTCGCCGCGGTCCACCACGCGGAGGTGGTCGCCCACCGGGTGGGCGAGCCCTACGGCACGCTGGTCCTCGCCCTGGCGGTCACCGTGATCGAGGTCGCGCTCATCGTCTCGATGATGGTGGCCGGAGGGCCGGCCAAGGCGCCGCTCGCCCGGGACACGATCTTCGCGGCGGTGATGATCATCTGCAACGGCGTGGTCGGGCTCTGCCTGCTGGTGGGCGGGCTCCGCCACCGGGAGCAGTCCTTCCGCGTCGAGGGGGCCGGACCGGCCCTGGCGGCGCTGGTGGCGCTCGCCACCCTCTCCCTCGTCCTCCCCACCTTCACCACCAGCGCGCCGGGGGCGAGCTACACCGCCTCGCAGCTGGCCTTCGCGGCGGTGGCCTCCCTCGCCCTCTGGGGCGTCTTCGTCTTCGTCCAGACCGTCCGCCACCGGGACTACTTCCTGCCGGTGGGCGCCCCCGCGGACGAGAGCGCCCACGCCCCCCCGCCCTCGGCCGGCCAGGCCTGGACGAGCTTCGGGCTCCTCTTCCTCTCGCTCATCGGCGTGGTGGGCCTGGCCAAGGTGATCTCGCCCGCCATCGAGGCGGCGGTGGCCGCCGCGGGCGCCCCGCAGGCGGTGATCGGCATCGCCATCGCCCTGATCGTCCTCCTCCCCGAGACGGCGGCGGCTGTCCGGGCGGCCCTGGAGAACCGGCTCCAGACCAGCATGAACCTGGCGCTGGGCTCGGCCCTCGCCAGCATCGGGCTCACCATCCCGGTGGTGGCGGCGGTGGCGATCGCCTTCCACCTCCCCCTGGTGCTCGGCCTGGACGGGAAGGACCTCGTCCTCATGGCGCTCACCTTCCTGGTCGGGGGGATGACGCTCGGCTCTGGGCGCACCAGCATGATGCAGGGCGCGGTCCACCTCGTGATCTTCGCGGCGTTCCTCTTCCTCGCGCTGGTGCCCTGAGCGGCGCCCGCGGCCGCGCTACTCGCCCTGCTCCGGCCCGCAGACGCCGCGCGGATCCGGGTGGGCGCTCGGGACCCCGAGCTCGAGGTCGATGGCCTGGGCGATCCGGCGCTGGAGGGCGCAAAGGCCGGCGGTGTCGCGCAGGAAGGGCACCGAGGTCTCCTCCAGGCGGACGCGGTAGCCGCTGCCGGAGGGCTCGAGGTGGATGGTGGCCTGGGCGGTCCGGGTGCCGAGGTCGGCCGGGGAGCAGGTGAGGAGGTCCCCCCCGGTGCCCGGGCGGCAGACCAGGCGCTCGGTGCCCGCCACCAGCTGGATGGCGCGGACCAGCCGGTCCGCCGGGGGCTCGCCGAAGGGGCCCTCGCTCGGGAGGGCGTCGACCCGGAGCAGCCCGGTGCCGCCCGAGGCGCAGGCCGCCAGCCCGAGCAACCCGACCACCGCCGCGCCGGCGCGGGTCACGCGTCCTTCTTCGCCTTCTCGCCCAGCTCGTGGGAGCGGCGGGTGGCGGCCTCGACCGCGGCGATCAGCGCCGCGCGGAGCCCCCCCGTCTCCAGGGCGTGGACGCCGGCGATGGCGGTGCCGCCCGGGCTGGTCACCTGGTCCTTGAGGCGCCCGGGGTGCTCGCCGCTCTCGAGCACGAGCTTGGCCGCTCCGAGCACGGTCTGCGCGGCGAGGGCCATGGCGACCGGGCGGGCGAGCCCGACCTTGACGCCGCCGTCGGCCAGCGCCTCGATGGCCAGGTAGACGTAGGCGGGGCCGGAGCCCGAGAGGCCGGTGACCGCGTCGAGGTGGTGCTCCTCGACGGTCACCGCCACCCCCACCGCCAGGAAGAGGGCCCTCGCCTGCTCCAGGTCGGCGTCGGTGGCGTGGGCGCCGCGGGCCAGGGCGGTGGCCCCCGCCCCCACCAGGGCCGGGGTGTTGGGCATGGTCCGGACGATGCGGACCCCGGCGCCGAGCTTCCGGGCGATGGCGGAGATGGGGATGCCGGCGGCGATCGAGATGACCAGCTTGCGGTGGTCGATCGCCGGGGCGATCTCCTCCAGCAGCACGTCCATCGTCTGGGGCTTCACCGAGAGGACGACGATGTCGGCCTCCTCGGCGGTGGCCCGGTTGTCGCCGCTCACCGCCACCCCGTAGCGCTTCGCCAGCTCGTCGCGCCGCTCCGGGCGAGGCTCGGCGCAGGTGATCTCCTCGGCGGCGGCCGTCCCCGAGCGCAGGAGCCCCTTCACCAACGCCTCGGCCATGTTCCCCGAGCCGAGGAACGCGATCCGCTTCTTCGGTGCCATGTCCCGAGCTTACCGCTAGCCGATGATGAAATCCTCTTTCGCCACCGGCCCGCGCTGGAAGCGGTCTACCCCGAAGCGGCCGAAGATCTCGTCCTTGCCCCGCCCCGCCAGCCAGTCGGCGTAGAGCTCCGCCACCGCCGGGGCCATCATGAAGCCGTGGCCGACGAAGCCGGAGAGCTGGTGGAAGTTCTCGAAGCCGGCCGGGCCGAGCACCGGGTTGTTGTCGGGCGTGACGTCGTAGCAGCCGGCCCACTGCCGGATCACCTTCACGCCGGCCAGGCGGGGGAGGGTGGTGACCGCGGCCCGGGCGAAGCGCGCCAGGAAGCGGAGGGTCGACCCCTGGACCACGCCCTCCGGCTCCACCGGATCGCCCATCCCGCCGACGATCTCGCCCCGCTGCGACTGGGAGAAGTAGAGGCCGTTCCCGAGGACCGAGACCAGCGGGCCGAGCCAGGGGCGCAGGGGCTCGGTCACCAGGATCTCGTGGCGGGTGGGGCGGTTGGGAAGCGCCACCCCGGCCAGGGCGGCGACCTCCTTGGACCAGGCGCCGCAGGCGTTGACCACCAGCTGGCAGGCCACCCGGCCGCGGTCGGTCTGGACCGCGGCGATCCGCGTCCCGGAGGTCTCGAACCCGGTCACCCGGGTGAAGGTGCGGACGCTCGCCCCGCCCGCCTGGGCCCGGGTGGCGTAGCCCCAGAGGAACGGCCAGGGGAAGACCACCGCGTCGTCCGGGTTCCAGGAGGCGGCCAGGAAGCGGGAGCCGTCCAGCTCGGGGACGACCTCGAGGGCCTCGGCCGGGGAGATCACCCGGGTGCGCAGCCCCTCGCGCCGGTGGAGCGTGGCGTTGGCCTCGATCCGCGTCACCTGCTCGGGCGTGGGGGCGAGGAAGAGGTAGCCGCCCCGGCGGGTCCAGACGTTGATGCCCATGTCGACCGCGAACCGGTCGCAGAGCTCGAGGGAGCGGCGGGCCAGCCGGATCATGGTCGGGGTCGACCACTGGGCCCGGACCCCGCCCCCGTTCCGGCCCGAGGCGCCGGCGTTCAGGTAGCCGCGCTCGAGGACCAGGACGTCGCGGACGCCGCGCCTCCCGAGCTCGTAGGCGAGGGAGAGCCCCATGATGCCGCCCCCGACGATCACGATGTCGGCGCGGGCGGGGAGGGGGGCGTCGGGGTGGGCGGCGACCGGGGCGACCCCGGCGCCTTCCGGCGGCGGCTCGGCCGGGACGCCCTCGTCGAGGCCGAGGGTGGCCGCATCGAGCGCCGCCAGCTCGCCGAGCGGCACCGGCTCGACCGGCGGGCGGGCGGTGAAGGGCGCGACCTCCGCAGGCGTCGCCCCGAGCTTCAGCAGGGTGCGGGCCACGGCGGCGATGCAGCTCTTCCCCTGGCAGGGGCCGGTGCCGAGCCCGGTGTAGCGCTTCACCGACTCGAGGTCGCGGTAGCCCGTCTCGAAGGCGCGGCGGACGTCGTCGACGGTGACGTCCTCGCAGGCGCAGAGGATCTCCTTACCCACGGGCGGCCTCCCCTGCGCGGCGGCCGCGCTCGGCGGCGGCGGCCGGATCGACCGCGCCGGTGACCTCCCCCGCGGCGAGGAGGCCGGGGACGGAGGTCCGCCCCACGGCGTCCACCCGCACCGCGGGGGTCCCGTCCTCGCCCGGCTCGACCGCGGCGCCGAGGAGGCGCGCCAGGGTGACGGCGGGCGCGGGCGGGAGCGCCACCGCCACCGCGTCGCAGAGCACCCGGCCACGCCCCGGCACCTCGACCGCCCGGACGCGCGCCCGGCCGTGGACCCGGGCCACAGCCGGCGCCGCCTCGACCGCCACTCCGGCGGCGGCGAAGCGGGCCGCGGCCGCCTGCGCCTCCGCCCCCTCGCCGGCCACCGCGATCCGCCGTCCGGGGAGCACGCCGTGCTCCGCCAGGGCGGCGAGGAGGCCGCGCGCGGCGTGGACGCCGGGCCGGTCCCCGTCCACCGCGGCGAGCGGGGTGGGGTGGCCGCCCGGGCAGAGCACGATCCTGCCGGGCCGGACGAGCCGCAGGCCTCGCCCCTCGCCGCGCAGCGCCGCGAGGGGCGCGCCGGCGTCGATCCAGAAGCCGAGCACGGCGGTCCCCAGCGCGACCTCGCCGCCCGCGGCGCGCACCCGGGCCGCCACGCCGGCGGCCCAGTCGAGCCCTGGCTCGCCCGTCAGCCCGAGCCGCGCGCGCAGCCGTCCGCCGGCGACCGGCTCCGAGTCCGCCAGGAGCACGCGCCGGCCCTGCTCGGCCAGGGCCTCGGCCGCAGCCAGGCCGGCCGGTCCGGCGCCCACCACCAGCACCTCCCAGGGCTCCGCCTGGGCGGGAGGCCCAGGGGGGACGGGCCCGGCGTCGGCCCCGGGGAGCTGCCCCAGGCCGGCCAGCTGCCGGGCGACCGCCACCGCCGCCCTGTTGGCGAGGGCGTTCCAGGTCATGAGGTGGTGGTGATCCATGCCGTGCGCGTACACGGCGTCGAGCAGGCCGAGCAGGTCGTGCCTCACGCTCGGGACGGCGTTCTGCGTCTCGATCACCAGATCCGGGGCGCAGGGGAGCCGGCAGGCGCGCTGGTTCGGGAGGCCGCCGGCGCGCACCAGGCAGGTGCCGCAGGCGCCCACCAGGCAGAACGCCCCCCGCGGCCGGTGGTACTTGGCGCTGCGGGAGAGCAGGGGCCGCCCCGCGGCGATCAGGGCGGCCGCGAGCGGCTCGCCGGCGCGGGCCGGGAGGGGCACGCCGTCGACGGTGACGGTGCAATCGGAGGGGAAGGCGGGGAGGCGGGGCATGGGGCGGGCGGATGATAGCCGCCCTCGTGCCCGCCCGCGACCACGATCCGGTGCGGCCGGTTTGCGCGGCGGGTCAGGCCCTCGCCCGCACGATCGCGGCCGCCTCCTCCGGGCCGATCGCGCCCCGCTCGCCGAAGCGCGCTCCGCGCGCCCTGAAGCGGCGGGCGATCCGGTCCGCGGCGGCGTCGGCGTCGACGCCGTGCTCGGAGAGGCGGGTCCGCTGGCCGACCGAGCGGAAGAACGCCTCGACGCGGTCGATTGCCGCCTCCGCCCCGTCCACGCCGAAGACGCGCCGCCCGAGCTGCGCGAGCTTCCCGCGCTTGAACTCGACCTCGTGCCGGAGCACGCCCGGCAGGACCACCGCCAGCGTCACGCCGTGGTCGAGCCCGTGGAGGGCGGTGAGCTCGTGTCCGATCATGTGGGTGGCCCAGTCCTGCGGGACGCCACAGCCGATCAGGCCGTTGAGCGCCTGGGTGGCGCACCAGGTGAAGGTCGCCCGGGCGTCGTAGCCGGGCGGGTCGGCCAGGATCGCCGGGGCCTCCTCCACCAGGGTCGCGAGGATCGCCTCCGCCTGGCGGTCCTGGAGCGGGGCGGCCGCCGGCTGGGTGGCGTACTGCTCCATCACGTGGACGAAGGCGTCCACGATCCCGTTCGCCACCTGCCGGGCGGGGAGGGAGAAGGTGGTCTGCGGGTCGAGGACGGCGAAGGCCGGGTAGCAGCAGTCGGCGCCGAAGTAGAGCTTCTCGCCGGTCTCCCGGCGGGAGATGACCGCGGTGGGGTTGGCCTCCGAGCCGGTGGCGGGGAGGGTGAGGACCGCGCCGACCGGGACCGCGCTCGCCACCCCCTGCCCGGCGGTCCTCAGGATGTCCCACGGATCCGGGCCGGGCCAGCGCGCCGCCGCGGCCACGTACTTGATCCCGTCGAGCACCGAGCCGCCCCCCACCGCGAGCAGGAAGTCGAGCCGCTCCTCGCGCACCCGGGCCACCGCCTTCATCAGGGTGGCGTGGTCCGGGTTGGGCTCGATCCCGGCGAACGGGACGACGGTCCGCTCGCCGAGCGCGGCCAGGACCTGGGCGTGCACCCCGTTCTTCAGGATCGAGCCGCCGCCGTAGGCGAGCAGGACCCGGGCGCGGGCGGGGACCAGGTCGGCGAGGCGCGCGATGGCCCCCCGGCCGAAGACGAGGCGGGTCGGATTCCAGTAGGTGAAGTCGTTCATGGGGGCGGATTGTAGCCCCGCCGTTATCATCCGGGGCGTGCCGGTCGTGTTCGTCTTCGTGGACGGCGTCGGGGCCGGAGCGCCGGACCCGGAGGTGAACCCCCTCGCCCGCGTGGAGCACCTCCTGTCGCGGTTCTCGGACGGCGGCGGAACGCCGCTGCCCGCCAGGGGATGCGCGGTCCTGGCCGATGCGCGTCTGGGCGTGCCCGGCCGGCCCCAGTCCGCGACCGGCCAGAGCACCATCTTGACCGGCGTGAACGCGCCTCGCCTCGTCGGCCGCCACCTGCTCGGCTTTCCCAACGCGCCGCTCCGCGAGCTCCTCCAGGCGCGCTCGCTCTTCCGCACTCTGGCCGCCGCCGGGGGCCGGGCGGTCTTCGCCAACGCCTACCCGGTCGCCTACCTCCGCGCCCTCGGGCTCGCCGCCGACGGCGAGCCGGAGTTCGAGATCCGGAGCGGCCCGGGGCGCCGCCGGGCGCGCGCCGCCGCCACCACGGTCGCCTACCACGCCGGGGCGGGCCGGTTCCGGACCTGGGCCGACGCGGCGCGCGGGGAGGGGCTCACCCACGACATCACCGGGGAGCGCGCCAACGCCCACGGGGCGCGCATCCCGCACCGGACCCCGGAGGAGGCGGCCGGGATCCTGCTGCGGCTGGCGCGGGGGCACGACCTCGCCCTCTTCGAGTTCTTCGAGAGCGACGAGGCCGGCCACGCCCGGTCGATGGAGCGCGCCCTGGACGCGCTCGGCCGGCTCGACCGGTTCCTGCGGGCGCTGCTGGACGGTCTTGGGCCGGCCGACGCCCTGGTGGTGGCCAGCGATCACGGGAACGTGGAGGACCTCTCCACGCGCAACCACACCCTGGCGCCCGTGCCGGTGCTCGGCTTCTTCCGCGCCGCCGGGCGGATGGCCGAGGTGCGGGACCTCACCCACCTGGCGCCCCTCCTGCTCTCGCTCTGCGCCACGGGCGAGGACTTGCCTCGGGCGCGCGGATGACGCTTACTCGACCGGTGCGCCTCGCCGCCGCCTTCGCCGCCGCCGCGCTCGCCGCCGGCTGTGCCGGGCGCGGGCCGGGGACGGGCGAGCCGCGGGCAGACGACATGGCGGTGGGCGGGGCCCGCTTCCGGATCGTCTACTGGCCCGCGGACGCCGCCGCGGCGCGGCAGGTGGCGGGAGCGGTCCGGGAGGCGGCGCCGCACGTGATCCGCTGGGGCGTGCTGGCGACGCCGGTCACGATCACCATCTACCCGAGCCACGACGCGCTCGAGGGCGCGGTGCACCGGCGGGGCTACGCCTGGCTCCGCGCCTGGGCCCGCTACCAGACCATCGACCTCCAGTCGCCGTCCACCTGGGGCGTCTTCGGCGCCTCCGACCGGGAGGTGCGCGAGCTGGTGGCGCACGAGCTCACCCACTGCGCCATGTACCAGCTCGCGGGCGACGACCAGAACTGGATGTACAAGGAGATCCCGCTCTGGTTCAGCGAGGGGCTGGCGAGCGTGGCCGCCCGGCAGGACCACCGGCGCCGGGATCTCCGGGACCTGTACCGCTTCTACGCGCAGGAGGCGCCCGGCTCCGCCGACGGGCTCGCCGGGGC
This sequence comes from Anaeromyxobacter sp., assembly GCA_035498135.1. Classification (GTDB taxonomy): domain Bacteria; phylum Myxococcota; class Myxococcia; order Myxococcales; family Anaeromyxobacteraceae; genus Anaeromyxobacter. Next base: position 2,588 of record DATKAL010000524.1, on the reverse strand, counting down.
GCACGCCCGCGCCGCGCTCGGGGCCACCCCCGCCGGCGACCCGATCGTCGATCCCGATCCGCTCTACCAGGAGCAGTGGGAGATCGTGTACGGCGCCGCCCACCACGCCGTCGCCTTCCTGCTCGCGCGCTACGGCGAGGAGCGGGTCCACCGGGTCGTGAAGCTCATGGGGGACGGGCTCCGCTTCCCGGCCGCGTTCCGCGAGGCGATCGGCATCTCGGACGCCGAGTTCGCCTCGGACTTCCGCCGCTACGTGGTCTGGCAGGGCTGGCGGCGGGACTAAGCGCCCGCCCGCCCGCCCGCCGGGTCGACCTCCTCTTCACCGCCGGTCGCCCGCCGGGGGCCGACCCCGGTTGTGGCATCCGGTCGCAGCGTGCTAGCACCCCTGGACCGCCCCTCGGAGGTCCCGATGCCGCTCGTCCGGTCGCTCGCCCTGTGCCTGGCCCTCGGCCTGCTCGCCGCCTGCGGCGGGGGCGGCGGCTCGACGCCGGACACCACCCCGCCGGGCGCGCCGGCGCTGTCCTCCACGTCCCCGACCTCCCCGTCCTCGAGCGCCACGCCCGCCCTGGTCGGGACCGCCGAGGCGGGATCGACGGTCCGGATCTACGCCCAGGCCGGCTGCGCCGGCCCGGTGGCGGCGAGCGGGACGGCGAGCGGAACCGGCACCTTCTCCATCCAGGCCCCCGCGGCGGCGAACGCCACCACGGTCTTCAGCGCCACCGCCACCGACGCGGCGGGGAACGTCTCCCCCTGCAGCGCGAGCCTGTCCTACGTCTCCGACTCCATCCCGCCGGCCGACCCGGTCCTCGCCGCGGTGGTGCCGCCCGGGCCGGCGAACGGCGTCCACCCCCAGGTGAGCGGCACCGGCGATCCCGGCTCGCGGGTGGTCCTCCACCCGGACGCGGCCTGCGCGGGACCCTCGCTCGGCCAGGCCACCGTCGCCGGCGACGGCACCTTCCAGGCGACCGCCACGGTCCCGGCCAACGCCACCACCACCTTCCACGCGGTCGCCCTCGACGCCGCCGGGAACCTCTCGGCCTGCGTGGCCGGGCCGAGCTACGCCGAGGACTCGCTCGCGCCGGCCGCTCCGGTCCTCATCTCGAGCTCCCCCCCTTCGCCGGCGCGGAGCACGGCGCCGGTCCTCTCCGGCACCGCCGAGCCGGGCGCGACCGTGCAGGTCTTCGCGCAGGCGGCCTGCGGTGGGACGCCCGTGGCGAACGCCGTGGCCGACGCCGGGGGCGCCTTCTCCGCCCCGGTGGCGGCGAGCGCGAACGCCCAGACCGTCTACACCGCGACCGCCACCGACGCCGCGGGGAACGTCTCCGCCTGCAGCGCGCCGCTCGCCTACCTGAACGACACGCTCCCGCCGGCGGATCCGATCTTCCTCGGGGTGCTGCCCGCCTCCCCGAGCAACGTCCAGACGCCGGTGGTGAGCGGGACGGCCGAGGCAGGCGCCACGGTGCTGGTCTACGCCGACCCGGGCTGCGCCGGCGCGGTGATCGGGAACACCGTGGCGGGCGCCGGGGCGAGCTTCGCGGTCCAGGTCCTCGTCCCCGCGAACCAGGTGACCGCCTTCGGCGCCACCGCCACCGACGCCGCCGGGAACAGCTCCGGCTGCGCGCCGGGACCGACCTACCTGCACGACGGCATCGCCCCGGCGCAGCCGGCGCTCCTGGCGGCCGTCCCCGCCTCCCCCTCGAAGGCGACCTCGCTGGTCCTCTCCGGGACGGCGGAGCCGGGATCGAGGGTCTCGCTCTTCGACGCCGGGACCTGCGGGGGCCCGGTGCTGGCGTTCGTCACCGCGGCCGCCGACGGCACCTTCGGCGTCCCGGTCTCGACCGCGCAGGGGGTCCTGCGGAACCAGGCCAACCCGTTCACCGTGAACGCCACCGACATCGCGGGGAACGTCTCCCTCTGCTCGGCGCCGCTCACCTGGGTGCAGGACGATACGCCGCCGGTCCAGCCAGCGGTCCTCGCCTCCAGCCCGGCGTCGCCGTCGCAGAGCACCACCCCGACGCTCTCCGGGACGGCCGAGGCGGGGTCGACGGTGACGGTCTACGGACAGGCGGCCTGCGGGGGCTCAGCCGTCGCGACCGTGACGGCGGCGGTCGGCGATGCGTTCTCGGTGCAGGTGACGGTGGGGGCGAACAGCACCAGCAACTTCACGATCACCGCGACGGACGCCGCCGGGAACACGTCCTCCTGCAGTCAGCCGCTCAGGTACGTGGCGGACGACACGCCGCCCCCGGCTCCGGTCTTCTCGGGCGTGGCTCCGCCGGTGACCGGGAACACGCGGACGCCGATCGTGAGCGGGACGGCCGAGGCGGCCTCGGCGGTGAAGGTCTACGGCGACAGCCTCTGCAAGGGAACGATGCTGGGGAGCGGCGCTGCGACCGGGGGCTCGTTCGCGGTCACGGCGACCGTGCCGGCCAACCAGGCGACGTCCTTCTACGCCACCGCCACCGATGCGGCCGGGAACGTCTCGCCCTGCGCGGCCGGCCCCTCCTACGTGGAGAACGAGATCCCGCCGGCGGCGCCGGTGCTCTCGGCCCCAATCCCCCCCTCGCCCTCCAAGGCGAGCAGCGTCC
>DATKAL010000523.1:0-5092 GCA_035498135.1 Anaeromyxobacter sp. | reverse complement strand
GGGCCGCGAAGCGGCTGGTGGTGATCGTGGTGAACGCCTACCGGGATCCGGAGCACGACTGGGATCGCTCGCCCGAGCCGCCGGGGAAGGGGGACCTGGAGGACCAGATGTGGTCGATCCCGGTGGACCGCTACTCCTTCGAGGCGGTGGAGGCCGCGCGCGACCAGGTGGCGCGCTGGGCGGCCGCCGGGCCGGGCCGGAGCGGCTACTTCGTGGAGGTGAGCTTCGAACGGCTCCCCGATCCGGCCGAGCGCAGCTACTTCCGGCGCGTCCCCACCAGCTTCGACCTGAAGGCGGAGCAGGTGGACCGCCTCCGCGAGGTGGCGGGGCGCATCCTCCGGCAGTCGCCCGCCTACGCGCGGCTGGTCGGGGACCTGGGCGGCGGGGCGCGGTAGGTGCTGGGCCGGCCTGGAGCCGTTCACCGACTCAGTCCCGTCCCGAGATCCGGGGACAGCCATCGAACCTGCGCCACGCGCCTCGGCGGCTCGCTCCCGAGCGGCGAGCGGCACCACTGTCACGTGTTCGCGGGACTCGGAGCGGACTCCTCGCTGCAGAGCGCGAGATCGACCTCCAGACGATTCCACTAAAGGTGCGTACCCGCTTGGGGTCATGCCCAGCCAACGCGTTAACCTTCCGATTGGCGGGTCAGCCTCGGGCGGTATTCACCGATAGTCATAGGAGATCGCCCTGGCGGATCAAGCGGGTGGGTCGAACCCCCCGTCCTTTGGGAGGGTCGCTCTGCACCTCGAGGCGAAATGAGCCAGCGCTTCAGCTCGGGCGCCGGCGAACCGAACTCACCGTCCGTGAACGATGAGGTAGGTCTTGGACGATTTGCCGCGCCTGGGCGCCGCCACCAGCCATTGCCGCTCGTCAAGCAGTGGACACCCTGGGTATCGCACCCCGAGATACACGCCGACCGGGGGCCGGGGGGACGCAGGCAGCCAGGAGCACCGCCAGGAGCGAACCAGCAAACGAGCAGTCCGCAGGGAGGGCGAAGCAATGAGAACCATGATGACGCGGCTCGGCGCGTTCTGCGCCGGAGTCCTCGCCACGGTGTCGGTGGCCAGCGCACAGCTCCCGTTCCCGCAGAACTGGGCGGGCGCGCCGACCGGCGGGGCGAAGCAGAACGTCTACCCCTATCCTGGCCAGTGCGTGGCCAGCACCGCCGCGGGGAGCGTGGGCGCGGCCCTCGCCGCCGCGGGCACCCCGGTGTGCGACACGGTCAAGGCGCCGTCGTTCGCCTGCGAGCCGAGCGGCTCGGGCCTGCCGAATCAGTCCGCCGGCGGCTACCGGTCCTGCGGCGCCATCGTGGCGCCCACCATGCCGAGCCTCCTCGCCACCGGGCCCCAGCCGAAGTTCCAGTGGGAGGTCCTGAACCCGCCCGACTACGCCCCCTCCGCCGACGCCCGCTTCCCCGGCGCGGACTACTACGAGATCGCCGTCCACGAGTCCTGGGGTTTCCAGGCGCTCGCCGACGTCCCGGCCACCATGGCGGCGGGCGCGTTCCCGCCCGTCCCCGGCGGCTGGACACTGCCCGGGCGCCTCTTCCCCAACCCCAAGGACGCCCCCGCCGTCGCCGGCACCTGGACGCCCAACGCCGCCGGCGTGCCGAACGGCATGCAGTGGACCGGCCTGGTCTGCGCGCCCGTCGCCCCGGCCACCACCTGCAGCTGCCCGGCCGAGGCCTCCGCCGCCTACAAGACCGCCTACTGCACCTCGGGCGGCCGGATCCCGGCCGGTAGCCCGCTCCTCACGCCGATCTGGGGCATCGGGCAGAAGAAGCCCGCCGGCTCGACCATCACCACCCTGACCGACGTCCTCACCGCGGCCGGGACCTTCCCGGTCGCCTCCTTCCCCGCGCCCGCCGGCGCGCCGGACTGGTCGGCGGACGACTACGTCGCCACCTGGCCGTCGATCTCCATCCGGGGCACGACCGGCAAGCCCGTGGTGGTGAACTGGGTGAACGAGTTCCCGAACAACCACCTCTTCTGCCCGCACCCGGAGGCCGCCGACTGGCCCTGCGGCATCGACCGGACCTTCATGGGCGTGAAGGCCACCATCGACCCCTCGGCCTCGCCCTTCCTCACCGGCGTCGGCACGCCCACCCCGGGCATGAAGCTGCCCTACAACAAGGTGAACCAGTTCGGCAGCCCGATGCAGCCCGACAACTCCTGGGTCACGCACCTGCACGGCGGCGAGATCCCGCCGGCGACCGATGGCTTCGCCGAGAAGTGGTTCGGCAACGCCCGGACCGGCAGCCTCTACGCCCCGCAGGCATGGCTGCTCAACCCGGCCTTCAACGCCCCAGAGGGCGCCCTCACCGACAAGGCCGTCTCCGGTCCGGCCGGGACGCAGGTCGGCGCGCTCTTCCGCCCGGGCGGCGCGCCGGTGGCCGGCGGCGTGTCCTCGTGGAGCAACGACACCTACGCGTACCCGATGGTGAACGGCGAGTCGACCATCTGGTTCCACGACCACACCCTGGGCAAGACCCACCACAACGTGATCGCCGGACCGGCCGGCTTCTTCCCGGTCAAGGACCCGACCAAGCACGGCGCGGTGACCAACGGCCTCTGCCAGGTCCCCAGCTCCCCGAGCGCCTGCGAGTACACCTGGCTCGATCCCGTGACCGAGCCGCGCAACCCGCTGGGCCAGCCCAAGTACGACTTCTTCTTCGCCCTCCAGGACCGTGACTTCAACGACGACGGGACGCTCAACTTCCCGAACGGCATGTCGCTCCTGCCCGCCGGGGCCACCGGCCCGAACGGCGCCGGGCTCGCCGCGTGCGTGCCCAACGCCGCCGCCGGCATCGTCTGCGCGCCCCCCGGCTCGACCGAGATCACCCCCGGCCCGAACCCGCAGGTCCACCCGACCTGGGTGCCCGAGTACTTCGCCGGCAGCGCGCTGGTGAACGGCGTCCTCTGGCCGAAGAAGACCGTCGACGCCGGCATCTACCGGATCCGGCTGGTGGACGGCTCCGACGCCCGCTGCTACACGCTCGGGTTCTCCACGGTCCAGGCGGCCGGCGGCACCGCCGCGGCCAACGCGGCCAAGCCGAAGAACGACGTGAGCTTCACCATCGTCGCGGACGAGCAGGGCTACCTGAAGGGCCCGGTCACCGCCAAGAGCGTGACGATGTGCCCCGGCGAGCGCTACGAGCTGCTGGTGGACTTCACCAAGTACGCCGGGAAGCAGATCTTCATGACCAACTCGGCCGCGGCGCCGTTCCCCAACGGCCTGAACGAGCCTTGGCGGATGGGGACGCTCTACCCCGACATGGCGAACATCATGCGCTTCGACGTGAGCGCCGCCGTCGGCGTGCGCACCTGCGCGGCCGGCTCGGCCCTCACCTGGCCCGCGCCGGCGGGTAGCCTGGGCTGCATCACCGTCCCGACCGTGCTCGACGCCGACTACGTCGACCTCGCCGCCGGGGCCCGGGCCTGGATGCGCGCCAACACCCCGGCCTTCCCGGTGGCGGCGGAGCCGGCCGGCGCGCCCGCGGTCCCGGCGCTGCCCATCTCGGCGGTCCGCCTCCTCTACCTGAACGAGAAGGTGGACGGCGTCACCCTGGCCTCCCTCGGCCTCCAGATCAACGGCGTGCCCTTCGAGTACGACGTCACCGAGACGCCGAAGGTGGGCACCTACGAGATCTGGCACGTCATCAACACCACCGTGGACGCGCACCCCATCCACCCGCACCTCATCAAGGCGCAGATCCTCCAGCGGGTGCCGTTCACCAAGGCGAAGTACCTGAACCTGCTCACCGGCGCCAACACCGGCACGCCGAGCGTGGCTCCGGGCGGCGGGATGGTGCTGACCCCCGACGTGCTCCCGGCCATCGCGGCGGGGGCGGTGGCGGCGCTGCCCGACCCGAGCGAGGGTTCGTGGAAGGACGCGATGCGGGCGCCGCCCGGCCAGATCACCACGTTCGTGGCGCGCTGGGGCGGCGGGTGGAACGGCGCGGAGGCGCCCTGCACCGGCACCGGGATGTGCTTCGACGCGGTGACCAGCGGCCCGTACGTGTGGCACTGCCACATCAACTCCCACGAGGACTCGGAGATGATGCGGACGAGCCTGGTGGTGAAGTAGCGGAGGAGCAGTCCGCGTAGCCTCGGGGGGCGGCGCCGTTCCGGCGTCGCCCCCTTCTCCTTCTCCGGCGGTGGGTCGATCCGAGGTAGCCTCGCAGCGCGAGGAGGTGAGCCGGTGAGCGCTCGTGCCCTGATCCTGGTGCTGTCCCTCGCGGCCGCTGCGGCCGCGTCGGCGAAGGACCTCGCCCCCTGCAAGGGAGAGCTCTCGGGGGCGGTGAAGGGGACCTTCCGCTGCGCGGTGGAGGTCCGGGATGGCGGCGACGGGGTGGTGACCCTCGGCGTGACCGCGCTCGAGCCGGTCGCCGGGGTCCAGTCGCTCGCCCCGGGAGGCTTCCAGCTGCCCGGGCCCTTGAAGGCCCGCACCTACACGCTCGCCGACGTGGTCAACGGCCGGGTGGCGGTGATCGCCGCCGACGGCGTGCTCTACAGCGCCACCCGGACGACCGGGACCCGCGGCGAGGCCACCCTCGCCCTCCGCGAGGTGAAGCGGCTGGCGCAGCCGGCCGGGGCCTGGGCGGTCCGGGGCCGGCTCGAGGCGAGGCTCAAGCCCTCCGGCTCGCCGCGGGCCGACGAGATCGTCCTGGTGGTGGAGTTCTAGCGGCCCCGGTCAGGGGAGCGGGTAGAGGAGCCGGATCCGGCTCCCCGGCCTGGCCGAGGCGGCCGGGATCACCTGGCCGCGCAGGGCCCGCTGGGCGCAGGCGAAGAGCCCGTCGTCGGCCTGGCCCCGGGTCTCGACCGGCGCGTCCACGATCCGGACCTCGCCGTCGAGGGTCTCGATCTCCAGCATCAGGGCGGGCGCGCCCTTCTCGTCCGCGCCCTGGAGCCCGGAGACCTCCTGCCCACCGTGGCGGGCCTGCACCTCCGCCTCGGCGCAGCGGGAGAGCCGCGGCGCCAGATCGTCCAGGCCGGCGCGGATCTCCCGTCCGAGCGGCCCGAGCGCGGCGATCCTCGCCGTGGCGGGCACCGCCGCCCAGGAGCCCTTGGGCGGCGGGGGGAGGGGCTGGGCG
>DATKAL010000522.1:0-7803 GCA_035498135.1 Anaeromyxobacter sp. | reverse complement strand
CGGCGGAGAGCAGGGAGCGCTCGAAGCTCCGTCCCCAGGTGGCCTCCACCTCGTCCCAGAGCTGGCCGCGCTTGCGGTCCTCGGCCGCGTACTCCGACGCGAGCAGGTCGTGCTGGCGCTCCGCGGTGCGCAGGGCCGCCTCGGCCTGGCCGCGGGCCCTGCCGTCCAGCGGCTCGCGCCCGGCGCCGGTCGCCTCGCGCCGCTCCTCGAGCGTGCGCTCGGCCCCGCCCAGGCGGACCCAGAGGTCGGAGGTGCGGAAGCGCTGCTCCTCGAAGCTCCCCACCAGCTCGAGGGCCCGGTTCTCCAGGGCCTGGGCCTCGGCCCCGAGGGTGGTGGCCTGATCCTCGGCGTCCCCGGCGGCGGAGAAGGTGTCGACCGCGGCGCGCTGGGCCAGCTCGGAGCGGAGCTCCATCAGCTCGCACTGGCCCACCAGATCCTCGTGCCGGGCCCGGGCGTCGCGGACCGCCTCGACCGCCTTGCCGTACTCGGACCACCAGGCGGCGAAGGGCGCGCTCTGGAGCAGCTCTCGGAGATCGCCGAGGGTGACCGCCTTCATCCGGGCCTCAGTTCACGGGCGAGAAGACGAACGGGTACTCGACCGTGACCGGGCCCGACGGGTGGAACTGGGTGCGCCAGGTCCGCATCGTGTTCACGATGCAGGTGGCCACGTCGGGGGAGCCGACCGAGTTCAGGGCGGCGGTGATGTCGGAGAGGCCGCCGGTCTCCAGGATGGTGAAGCGGATGGAGATCTTGCCCTTCAGGGCGGGGTTGCGCTTGAGGGCGTTCTCGTAGCAGGCCTTGATGAGCCCCATGCGGGCGCGCACGAAGGCGCCGAGCTTCTGCTGGTCGATGTCGGCGGAGTCGACCTCCGCCTCCTCGGCCGCGACCGAGCCCGTGACCCGCACCTCGCTCTTGGCGCCGTAGCCGACCTTGCCGCCGCCGCTGGTGGCCAGGTCGCCGATCGAGGCAGCCCCGCCCTGCCCGCCGCCCTTCCGCCCGCCCCCGGCGCCCGGGTCGGTGGCGACCGCCACCCCGCCCGCGCCGGAGAGGGCGGTGGCCACGTCGCCGATGCCGCCGCCGGAGCCGAACACGTCCGCCACCGCGCCCGAGCCGGTCCCCGGCCCGAGGGCGCCGAGCACCTTGAGGATGCCCTTCGACTGCACCGCCTTGGCGACCGCCGCGGCGCGGGCGGCCTTGCGGGCGGCGGCCTGGTCCGCCGTCTCGGCCTTCTTCTCGACCGGCTTCTTCTCCTCGACCTTGGCCTCGGCCGACGCCTCGGCCTTCTTCTCCTCCACCCGTGGGCGCTCGGGCATCTTCTCCGGGACGAGCACCTTGGCGTAGCGGTCGGGGATCTCCTCCAGCGTCACCTCGGTCGGGACATCGGTGTTGGCGAGGGCGACGTAGATGCTCGAGTGGAGCAGGAGCGAGGCGAGGAGCACGGTGACGAAGGTCCGGTCCATGCTCCGGAAGTGGTTCCCCTTCGCCTCCTTGGGGAGGACGGGCCGCGGCGCCTCGGGCGGCGGGGTGACGAACTGCCAGAGCAGCGTCACCTCGCCGAGGACGAGCTTGCCGCGCTGGTCCTCCTTGACCGGGACGGCGTAGCTCGCCCCCTGGGCCTTGGCGAGCCCCTGCGAGACGAGCGCGCCCAGCTCGGCCGCGCCCTGCGGCCCCTGGATCCGGCCGTCCGCGCCGTCCTGGAAGAGGAGCAGGTAGCGATCCCCCTGCCAGGCGAAGACCTGGAGGGAGGCGGGCAGGTCCGACTGCGGGACGACGATGGTGTTGCGGGGGGAGGTGCCGATCGTGACCGCCTGGCGGGCGGGGAGCACGCGCTCCTCGACGATCTTGCCGCCCTGGATGACGCCGACGCGGAGGACCTTGCCCTGCTGAGCCATCGCGGTTCCCGCCCCGACCCGAGCCTCTAGAACGGCTCCTTCTCCACGGCGCTCTTCACCTTGGGAAGGAACGGCTCGGAGCGATCCAGGTCTCCGTAGTTCAGGTTGGCCCGGGGCATGAGGAACATCGCCTGGGGCTTCTGGATGCGGCCCTCGACCTTCATCTCCTCGAGGCGCAGGATCTTCCGCGGGGCCGCCTTCCTCTGCTGCTGCGGTTGCTTCGCCTCCGCCGCCAGGGCGGGGGCGCCGAAGATGGTTAGCACGGCCGCGGAGAGCGCCACAAGCGTGCGAGATCCCTTCATCTGTCGCCCCTTTCCTCACCCGTGGTGCCGGCCGGCGCGGCGGCCGCTGCCTTCCCGGAGGCGGTGTCCGGGGCCCCCGCCGCGTCCTTCGCCGGGGCGGACGGCTCGGAGGCCGGAGCCGCGGCGGCGGGCCGGTCGGCGGGCGGCGGCGCGGCAGGCGAAGCCTCCGGCGCGGAGGCCGGCGGGGGATCGACCGCGGACGGCGCGGCCCCCGCGGAGGTTCCCGCCGGCGGGGCGCCGGGGGACGGCGCGGGATCGGGAGCCGCCGCCGGCGGCGCGGCGATCGCCGGGGGGGCGGCGGCGTCGGGAGCCGGGGCCGGCGGGGCGTCGACGGTCCCCGCCGCCGGGGCCGGCGCCGCGGCCACCGCTGCCGCGGCAGCCGCCTTGCGAGCGGCCTCCTCCTGCTCCCTGCGCTCCGCCTCCTCCTTCTTCTTCGCCTCCGCCTCCTTGCGCAGGCGGTCGCGCTCCTCGCGGGCGATGCGCTTCTTCTCCCGCTCGATGGCGCGGGACGCGTCGCGCCGGTACTCGGCCACGCGCGGGTCCTGGCCGCCCTTGGCCTCGTAGGCGTCGAAGAACCCGACCGCGGCGTCGAGGCGGGCGAGCGTCGGGGTCCCGGCCTTCTCGCCGTCGAGGTAGAGGACGGCGAGGTCGAACTGCACCTCCACCATCCCGGGCTCGAGCTCGAGCGCCTTGCGGTAGGCCGCCTCCGCCTTCTCGAAGTCCTTGGCGCCGCGGTACGCGTTCCCCAGGTCGAGCCAGGCGGAGGCGCTCCCCGGGGCGTAGCGGACCGCCGCCTCCAGGGCGGTCACCGCCGCGGCGTAGTCCTCCGCGTCGGCGAGGAGCGCGCCGTAGTTGGCGTGGGCCTCGGGGTAGTCGGGGCGGAGGGCGGCGGCGGTCCGGAAGCACTCGAGCGCCTGGAGCCGGTTGCCGAGGGCGGTCTCGACGAACCCGAGCCGGTTCCAGACCGCCGGGTCGGTGGCGTCGATCTGGCGCGCGTTCTCCAGCACCATCCTGGCCAGCTCGTACCGCTTCTTCCGGTGGTAGACGGTGGCCAGGTTCACCATGGCGGCCACGTTCTTCTCGTCCGCCTTGAGGACGCGGCGGGCTTCCTCCTCCGCTCCCTCGAGCTTCCCCTGGGCGAGGAGCGCCTCCGTCAGCGCGTTGCGCAGCCCGACCGCCTCGGGCGCCTTCTCCAGCCGCGCGCGCATGGCGAGCTCGGCCTGCTCGGGATGGCCGGCCCGCAGGTCGAGCCGGACCAGGTTCTGGGCGGCCGGCCCGAAGCCGGGCTCGCCCTCGAGCACCTTCCCGTAGGCCTCCCGGGCCCCGGCCTCGTCGCCCTGCCGCTCCCGGAGCAGGCCGGCGTCGAACCCGGCCCAGGAGAGGGCGGGGTCGTCGGCATAGGCCCGCTCGAAGGCGGCCAGCGCCGCGGCCGCATCGCCCTGCTGCTCCAGATGGACCCCCGCGGTGAAGGACTGCTGCGCCCGCTGCTTGGGATCCTCGACGGCGGAGGGCGCGGCCGCGCCTCCGGGCGGCGCGCCGCCGGCCGGCCGCCCGCCCCCCTCCACCGCCGGGGTGCCGATCTCGACGCTCCCTTCCCCGGGGTGCTGGCCGCCCGCGCAGCCGAGCGCCAGGGCGACCACGAGCGCGGCCGGCGCCGGGAGGGTCCTGCGGAGCGTGTCGAACGCGCCTCTCATCCTCGGCTCCTGGTCCTCACCGCGCCCCGCCCGCCGCGGGCGCGGCCTCGCCCGCCGGCGGCCCGGGGTCCGCGCCCGGCGCCGCCCCAGCGGCGGCGACCGCGGGGGCGGGGGCGGGGCTGGCGGCGGACGGCCCCTTCTCGCCGCCCTCCGGGGCGGCCGGCTCCGGCGCGGCCGGAGCGGGCTCGGCCTCCGGGGCCGGCGGCGGGCGCCGGGTGGGCCCCTCGGGCGTGTCGGCGAAGGCCGCCGGGGCGACGTCGTCGGTCACCAGCCGCCCCTTGGGGTCCTTCAGCACCGGATACTCGGCCGGGCGGTAGCGCGCCAGGGACTCGCTCACCTTCTTCGTCCACTCGTTCTTCACGTGGAGCTTGCGGGCCGCCTCGATGGCGTCGACGTAGACCTTCACCGCCTGATCCTCGTAGGGCTGGGCGGCGTTGCTGAGCGCGTCCTGGTAGGCGGCCAGCATCTCCTCGTCCTTCTTGACCTCGGGCGGGATGGGGGCGTCGTAGAGGGTCTGGGCGAGCCGCTCGAGCAGGTAGGCCTTGCGGTAGAAGGCGGCCAGGATCCAGTCCGGCCGCTTGTAGCGCATCACCTCGTCGTACTCGGGCGCGACCTTCTTCGCTTCCGCGAGCTTCGCCTCCAGCGCCTTCTTGAGCTTCTTCGGATTGCTGGTGGGCGGGAGGGTGATCTTGTCGTACCGCTCGAAGTCGTACTCCGCCAGGCGGAAGCGGGCCTCGGCGGCGGCGGCGGCGGCGCGGGGAGCGGTCTCGGGCTTGAGCCCGCGGACGGCGAACTCCCGCACCGTCGCCGCGTAGGCGGCGCGCGCCTCCTGGTCCCGCTTCAGCTCCTTCTGGGCGAGCCCGATCTTGAGCTGCGCCTGGACCAGCAGCTCGTGCTCCTTGGAGCGGGCGAAGCGGCGGCTGAAGTCCTGGAGGGCCTGGATCTCCCGCTTCCAGTCGGAGGTCTTCTCGTAGACCAGGGCGGCGTGGAACTGGGTCCGCGCGGCGTCCTCCGCGTCCGGGTAGAGCTTGGCGTAGCGGGCGAAGGCGCCGGCCGCCTCCTCGTAGCGCTGGAGGTTCTCGAGCGACCGGGCGGCGTTGTAGAGCGCGTCCTTGCGGTGCTTCGAGCCCGGGTAGCGCTCGACCAGGAGCAGGTACCGGTCCACCGCCTTGTCGAAGTCGTAGGTGTTCTCGGCGTTCCAGCCCACCCGGAAGAGCGCCTCGTCCGCCAGGGTGGACTTCGGGTACTCGACCGAGATCCGCTCGTAGAGCCGGAGCGCGCTCTCGAAGCGGCGCGCCCCCTCGTAGCAGGCGGCGGCGTTGAAGAGCGCCTTGTCGGCGAACTCGTGCTTCGGGTCCTCCTGCACCAGGGCGATGAAGAGCTTGGCCGCCTCCTCCCACTGCTTCGCCTCCATGAGCTGCATGGCCCGGTTGAACCGGCCGCCGAGCTTGAACTTCTGGAGGGTTGCGCCCAGGGCCGCGTTCCGGCCCACGTCCGCGGTCTGGAGGCGGGCGGAGGCCTGCTCCACCGCCGCCCAGTCCTTCATGGTGAGGTAGCTCTCGATGATCAGGTTGGCCGAGAACTGGGCCACCGGGTCGGCCGGCCAGCGCGAGACCACCTCCTCGAACCGGCAGCGGGCCTCGTCGTAGTCGTTGTACCGGTAGAAGACCTCGGCCGCCTTGTAGGCGATGGCCGGGGCCTTCTCGTGCGCCGGGAGCCGGTCGAGGAAGGCGTCCGACTCCCGGACCAGGTTCTGGTAGGCGGCCGGGAGGGGCTCCCGCTCGACCTTCTCCGCGTCCTTGCGGTCGGTGGAGAGGAGCACCTTGTGCTCGGGCAGCTCGCCGGCCCGCTGGAGGCGCGTGATCTCGCCCTCCCAGGAGATGACCGCCGAGAGCGCCGCCTCCGCCTGGAACTGGGTGCTGGCGGGATCGTCGCGCACCTGGGCGTAGACCCGGGCCGCCTTCTCGAAGTCGAGCGCGTTGTAGAGGCAGTCGGCCCAGTTGTAGGTGAGCTCGTGCGCCTGCTTGGAGTGGGGGAAGCGCTCCAGGTAGGCCCCGTAGGCGCGGGCGGCCACCCGGTACTCGGCCACCGCCGCCTCGAGCCGCCCGTCCAGCTTGTACTGCTGGGCCTGGGCGTGGTGGAAGCTGGCCGCCCGCAGCAGGCTCTTCTCGGAGAGCTCCCGCACCGCCGTCACCAGGTCCGGGTCCCCCCGGTTCTTCTCCCACCAGGGCGTGCCCTCGGCGTAGGCGGCCACCAGCGCCTCGCGCTCCGCCGCCTCCTTGTCGAACTGCCGGTCGCGCGACCAGCAGAGCACGATCTTGGCCTGGATCCGCGGGGCGTCGGCCGAGAGCGGGTCCTTCTCCAGCACCGCCTTGTAGGCGGCCACCGCCTGGGCGTACTTGGTCTCGTCGAAGTAGACGTCGCCGAGGCGGGAGTAGATCTCGCCCTCGTAGGGCCGGCCGCCCAGGGCGCCGAAGAAGGCCCGGGCCCGCTCCACCCCGCCCCACTTCTCGTCGGCGAAGCTGATGGCGGTGTACTGGATCGCCTCGGGCCAGACGTCGCCGTTCGGCTTCTCGCCCGTCTTCATGGCCACCGCCACGTAGTGGTCGAGGAGCTTGCCGAAGGACTCCACCGCCCGCTGGAAGTCGTCCATGCGGTAGTAGGTCCACCCCAGCTTGTAGATGGCCCGGGCGTAGAGCGGGTGCTCGGGGTAGGCGTACATCTTCGAGAACGCCTCGGCCGCCTTCTTGAGCGAGTCCGCCTTCACCTCGTCGAAGTGCCAGTCGCCGAGCCGCACCCAGGCCTCGGGGACGAACGGGCTGTCGGGGAAGCGCTCGATCAGGCTGGCGTAGGCGGCCTGGGCCTCCTCCCCCTGCCCCATCTCCCCCAGGCAGTAGGCGAGCAGGTAGGTGATCCCGTGGATGAAGCGGTACTCCGGGAACCCGGTGATCAGCCGCTGGTACAGGGCGATCGAGGGGGCGTAGCTCTTCACCGGCTCGGGCGGGGGCTCGCGCCCCTCGGCGATCGCCTGGCGCGCCTCCTCGCGGTGGGCGGCGATGGCGACGTTGAAGTCGTCGTTGGCCTTCTCGTAGTAGAGCTCGGCCAGCCGGAACATCGCGTCCGGGGTGAACTCCGGGTCGTCCGGGTAGCGGGCCAGGAACTCCTCGAAGCGGACGATGGCCGCCTCGCGCTCGTTCCGCTCCAGGACCTCGAGGTCCTTGATCGCCTGCTCGTAGTGCTCGGAGAGGAAGCGGCGCTTCTCGTCCGCCTCCTTGCGGACGATCTGCTGCACCTCGACCCGGAAGGCCTTGCCCTCCTCCTCGAAGCGCCTGATCGACGCCTCCAGCTCGGCCATCCCCTCGTCGGGGGCCACCGGCGGGCGGGGCGCGAGGGGCGCGGCCGCCGGGGCGGACGCCGCCGGCCGCGCGGCGGGCCGGTCGCGGCAGGAGGAGTACCCGCTGGCGGGCGCGGCCGCCAGGGCGGCGGCGGGGGCGAGCGCGGCCAGGGCGGCCAGGAGGGGGCGCACTAGTCCACCTCCCGGAGCAGCTCGCGGTAGTCCTGGTCGATCTGCTGGAGCTCGAAGGCCTTCTGCTGCGCGAGCTGCTGGATCTTCTCCAGCCGGGCGCGCTTGCGGGCCCAGGCCACGTCCACCAGCCCGACGTCCGCCTTGAGCACCAGGCGGTAGAACTGGCTGCGGACGGCGCTGAAGGAGCGGAAGGCGATCCGCCCCACCAGCTCCTTCGCCTCGCCCTGCACCCCGTCGAGCGCCTCGGCCTGGGCCGAGACCGTCTGCTTCTCCTGGTCGACCCGGGCCTTGAGGGCGCTGGCCCGGCGGCCGGCCTCGGCCCGGACCTGGTCCGCCACCGCCCGGGCGCGCCCCTGGTCGGCGCCGAGCCGCACGGCGAGCGCCCCCGC
>DATKAL010000521.1:0-4428 GCA_035498135.1 Anaeromyxobacter sp. | reverse complement strand
CGCCTCGAGCGGCCGCGGCTGGTCGAGTTCACCTGGGTCTCGGAGGGCACCCAGGGGGCCGAGACGGTGGTCACCATCGACCTCGCCGCGCGCGACGGCGGCACCGCCCTCACCCTCCGGCACGCGGGCATCCCGGACACCGAGCTCGGCCGCGGTCACCAGGAGGGCTGGACGCAGATCGTCGCCGGGGTGGCCAGGGCGCTCGAGTAGGGACGTCGACGCTGGACCCCCGGTGCCACGCCCTCGCCGGGCCCTGCGACGGAATGTCACGTATCCCCTCGTGGTACAGGGGTCCACTCTGGACCCAGAGAAGCACGGGGGGTCAAACCATGAGCTCAGGAACGCGTTTCGGCGCGGTTCTCGCCGCGCTTGCCTTGTCCAGCCTCGCCGGATGCGGAGGCGGCGGGGGAGATCCTCCCGGGTCCTGCACCCGGGCCGCCATCCCGACCACCGGTCCCGGGGACGTCGACTCCTACTTCCCCGCGGACGTCAACCGGACCTGGACCTACCAGGTGACCGAGACCGGCTACGGGAGCTACCAGTTCACGAACTCCGTGATCGGAACGACGCCGGTGGGGACCGAGACGGCCTACGTCTTCACCACCACCGACACCATCGGTGGCTACTCGAGCCAGCTCATCGTGAAGCGCCTGGCGGGCGTGTACGAGCTCTCGGACGGCTCCGCCGAACCGCCGCTCGATCAGCTGTACCCGTCGCCGGTCCTTCCCTTCCCGGTGGTGGATCAGCCCCCCACCCTCGTCGTCAGCTGCTCCAACGTCGCCATCGCCGACCTGGACGGCGACGGGAAGGGCGATCACATGGATCTGACCGCCTACCTGGGGGTCCACACCGGCGAGACCGCCAGCGTGGGCGCCGGCGACTTCACCGACGTCGCCAACGTCCAGACCGACCTCACGATCACGGTGAACGGATCCTCCGGGGCATCGATGAGCATCACCACCACCAAGAACGAGTGGTACGCGCCGGGGACGGGCCGGGTCTCCGTCTACAGCGTGCTCTCCGCGCCGGCGGCGGGCGTGTACGACGAGATGTCGGCGGGGCTCCAGTCCCTCTTCGTCCCCGCGGTGGGCGCGGTGCCCACGACCGAGCTGGGCCTGGCGGTCGGCGCTCCGCTCGCCTCGAGGCCCGCCAGCTTCGCCGAGGCGAGCGTCCAGCTCGCCCGCTCCCTGATCCACGTCCCCGGTCACCGCGGGTGACGCGAGGCGCAGGGCTCCGAGACGGAACCGGCGCGCCTGACCCTCGGGTCGGGCGCGTCGGACCGTCTCCGCGCCGGTCGCTCGCCGGCTACCAGCCGCGGACGGCCTTGACCGCGGCCGCGGCCGCGCTGAACACTCCCGGGATCTGGGCCTCGGTCAGGCAGGAGAAGGCGACCCGCAGCTCCCGCTTCCCGAGCGCGATCACCCCCACGCCGTGGTCGTCGAGGAGCCGGAGCCGGACGGTGTCGGCGTCGACGTCCTTGAGCCGCAGGCACATGAAATAGCCGCTGTTGAACGGGTAGACGTCCCAGCAGCTCGCGTACTCGGGCTTGCGGCACTCCTTGGCCACCGCCGAGGCCCGGGCCCGGAGCACGGCCACCTTCTCCGCCTGCTGGCGCCGGAAGTCCGGATCGCCGAGCGCCTTGAGGACGATCGACTGGCCGGGGTTGGAGATGTTGGAGACGTAGGCCCGGATGAGCCCGGCGGTCTTGTCCTCGAGCGCCTTGTAGGCGGCCGGGGTGCCGTTCTTCACCCCGAAGGTGATGAAGCCCACCCGGAGCCCCCAGACGAACTCCTCCTTGGTGGCCCCGTCGATCTTCACCGCCAGCAGGTTGGGCGAGGCCTTGGCCAGCCGGCCGAAGAGCGACTCGGTCTCGCAGCTCGGATCGAAGAACATCCCGTAGTAGGCGTCGTCGACGCAGACCACGAGCCTCGTCCCCGCCTCCGCCTCGGCGGTGAGCGCCCTGGCGATCGCCTCCGCCTCCGCCTTGGTAGGCGTGTAGCCGGAGGGGTTGTTGGGGAAGTTGAGCGACACCACCAGCTTCCGCCCGCGGTGCTTCGCCAGCGCCGCCGTGAAGCCGGCCAGGTTGAAGCCGGTGAGCTTCTCGTCGAAGAAGGGGAAGTAGCCGAACTGGGCCTCGAGGCGGGTCTCCCAGTTCAGGTTGTAGTTCTCCCACAGCAGGTCGCTGGTGAGGACCGCGTCGCCCGGGTCGAGGAAGAGATCGCCGACCAGGCCGAGGCCGTGGGTCAGGGCGTTGGTCACCACCGGCGAGGAGATCGGGTGATCGCCCAGGCTGGGGGTCTGCTCGCGCTGCTTCTTCGCCCAGGCTGCCCGGATGTCGGGCCGGCCGTAGCTCGGGGCGTAGTCGTAGATCTCGGCCGGGGTGAGCCCTTGGTAGAACTTGTGGACGCAGGCGAGGTGCATGGGCGCGCCACCCTCGGTGGCGATGCCCACCGTGGCGTTGGCGGTCTTGGCCTTCTGCTTCGCCTCGGCCCCCTGGGCGAGGATCCCCTTGGCCGGGAAGAAGAAGCGCTTCCCGCGGGCGCTCAGGAGCTCGAGCACGACCGGGCAGTCCTTGGCGAGCGCGTCGTTGGCGGCCTGGGCGAGGGGGTGGAGCGGGGACGGGGGCATGGGGTCTCCTGGCGGCTGCACCGGGACGGTGTCGGGAGGTGCAATGGTGCACGACGGGGCCCGCCGGTCAACCCCGCGAGAGCCCCCGCGGAGGGCTCCGCGCCAGGCGGACGACCCGCCCACTCGGCGGCGGGGCCACCTCGTCCGCCCCACCCGATCGGCCGCGACCGGGAGGCCTGCGACCTCACCCGCGCCTGCTTGGATCCCGGGCATCGGAGCCCCGGGAGCGGAGCCGGGATCGCCGGGCGTCCGCCGGGGGAGTGCACCACTTTCTCCAGCTATCGCCGTGGCTTGGCGGGCCGACGCCCCGCCGGCGCCGGCCGGAGGTCCACCATGGCGGGTCGCCACGACCGGAGAAGACTCTCTACGAGGAGGCGGGTGGTCTACCGCATCGAGGAGTGGGCGCGGGAGAAGGAGTTCGCGCTCCCCGGGGCGCCGGTGATCCTCCAGGGCTTCGGGAACGTGGGCTCGGCCGCGGCCGAGATCCTCTCCGCCCTGGGGGCGCGGATCGTCGCGGTGAACGCCGCCTACGGCACGGTCCACCGGGACCCTTTCTGCGTGGGGAAGGCGGTCGACGTGCGGACCGCCGCGCTGGGCCTCGCCCTGAAGCGGATCGGGGCGCACGACCTGCTGGAGGGCTTCTCGCAGTGAGCGCCCACCCCCGCGCGCGGCGGCCCGCCGGTCACTCCTCGTCGCCGCAGACGGCGGCCAGCAGGGGCTCCCGACGCGCGGCCAGGAGCCGTCCGAGGCGCGGCAGCACCGAGCGGTACCCCCAGAGGCCGGCGATCCCCAGGACGAGCCAGGAGGCGGCGAGCAGCCAGGGCTCCTCGAGCCGGATCGCCGCCAGCGCCGGCGCCCCGAAGACCACGCCCCCGGCCGACACGATCGCCATCCCGGCCAGCGCGGAGATCGGCGAGAGGCGGCTCCCGCGCTGGACGGTGTGCGAGGCGGCGCTCGGGTTGAGGATCGAGACCGCGTTGCCGGCGGCCAGGAACCAGGGGGCGATCCCGGCGTGCAGGGCGAGGCTGGCCACCAGGGCCCAGGCCGGGGGCGCCCCGCCCGCGGCCGCCAGGGCCGCGGCGGAGGCGGCGAAGATCGCCAGCGAGAGCAGGTAGCAGGCGGCGTTCTTGGCGAGCAGGGCGTCGGCCGGCGCGACCGGGGCGAGGAAGTAGACCCGGGCGCCCCCGCGGTCCCAGCCGAAGACGTTCAGCCAGAAGGCCTGGGTGACGAGGTGGGCGTAGAGCGCGAAGCCGAGCAGGGGGAGCGCGCGGATCACCTCGCCGGCCTCGGCCGGGATGAGGGGCGCCACCTTCCATCCCACGAAGCCGGCCAGGGCCGGGACCACCAGGGCGAGGATGCTGGTGAGCGGGTGGCGGAGGAGGTACTTCGCCTCCTTCTCCAGCAGCGGCCCGAGCCGGCCGGGCACCCGCCAGCCGCGGGAGGCGCTGGCCGCCAGCCTGCCCTCCCCGCCCTGCCCGGCGCGCGCGGCCGCCAGGGCGAGCCGGTAGGCGGCCCAGGCGGTGGCCAGGGCGGCGGCGCCGAGCCCGAGGATCCAGGGCAGCGCCCGGAGGACCCGGCCGGCGTAGAGCTCCCGGGTCGCCTCCCCGGCGAGCGCCGCCGGATAGGCGAGCCAGCGGAGGGCGCGAGCCACCCGCAGGCTGCGGAGCGCTCCCTGGCGCCCCGCCGTGCTGCCCCAGGCGAGGAGCGCGGCGGTGGCCACGTAGAGGGTGGCGATGGCCACCTCGCGGACCCGCTTGCCGCGCAGGAGGCGGCCGAGGAGCTCCTGGAGGAGCGCCACCA
>DATKAL010000520.1:0-2343 GCA_035498135.1 Anaeromyxobacter sp. | reverse complement strand
GGGCCGCCATGCGCCTCGCTAGCCGTCCCGCCAGGCGCTGCTCGCGAGCGGGCGATCCCGGTGGGGCCTGGTGATCGGGCGCTGCATGGGTGGGGAGGAGGATAGTGGAAAGCGGACCGGGCGTCGAAGGGAGGTCGCGCTCCCCGCCGGGCCCCCGCGGCGGCGCGAGCGGCCCCGCGCGGCGGTGCAGGAGGGCGCCCGGAAGCGGCCCGCCGCCTCGACATCGATGGGCCGATCCAATAGATTCCCCGCCGCTCTCCCGCGCCGGCCGGCGCTCGCCCCGCGGGCGGAGGCGGCCGCCCGAAGACCCACGATGACCTCCACGAGACCGCGAAAGCTCCTGGTCGCCTTCGGGACCCGGCCGGAGGCGATCAAGCTCGCCCCGGTGATCCGGGAGCTCGCCGGACGGCCGGGCGCCGAGGTCCGCGTCTGCCTCACCGGCCAGCACCGGGAGATGGTCGACGGCATCCTCTCCTTCTTCGGGCTGCCGCAGCACGACGACGACCTCGCCATCATGCGGCCCAACCAGTCGCTGAACGAGATCGCCGCCCGCGCCTTCGAGGGGATCGACCGGGTGCTGGCCCGCTTCCAGCCCGACTGGACCCTCGTCCAGGGCGACACCACCACCGCCTTCGTGAGCGCCCTCGCCTCCTTCCATCGCCGGGTGAAGGTGGCGCACGTCGAGGCCGGGCTCCGCAGCCACGATCGCTTCCGTCCCTACCCGGAGGAGGTGAACCGGGTGATGACCGCGGTGGTGGCCGACCTCCACTTCGCACCCACCCCGCGGGCCAGGGCCGACCTGCTCGCCGAGCGGATCCCCGCCGAGCGCATCCAGGTGGTGGGGAACACGGTGGTGGACGCGCTCCGGCTGGCGCTGCCGCGCGTCCAGGCGGAGGGGTTCGCCGCCACCGTCCGCGCGGAGCTGCCCGGGCTCGACCCGGGACGGCCGCTGGTGCTCGTCACCGGCCACCGCCGGGAGAGCTTCGGCGCCCCCTTCCGCGAGCTGTGCCTCGCCATCCGCGACCTCGCCGAGCGGAACCCGGTCCAGGTCGTCTACCCGGTCCACCTGAACCCGAACGTCCGCGCCCCCGTGCAGGAGCTCCTGAGCGGCACGCCCAACGTGAGGCTGGTCGAGCCGGTCAGCTACCCGCTGCTCGTCTGGCTGGCCCAGCGGAGCCGCTTCATCCTCACCGACTCCGGCGGGATCCAGGAGGAGGCGGCGGCGCTCGGGCGGCCGGTGCTGGTGATGCGCGAGGTGACCGAGCGCCGGGAGAGCGTGGAGGCGGGGGTGTCGCGGCTGGTGGGGACGGAGCGCGCCGCGATCCTGGAGTGGGGCGAGCGGCTCCTGCGCGACGACCAGGCCTACCGGGCGATGGCGCGACCGGTGGACGTCTACGGGGACGGGCACGCGAGCGAGCGGATCGCCGACGCCCTCCTGGGCGCGCCGGGGGCGGAGCCCGGCGGCGAGGGGCCGGGTCGGGCGTGAGCGCGCCGGGCGCCAGGGTGGTGGTGCCGGCGCAGGACCGCCGCCCCGCGGCCGCCTGGGCGGCGCCCCTGGCGTCGGAGTTCCCCTCGCTCCGCGGGCTGCGGGTGGCGGTGATCGGGTACGACCTCCTCGATCCCACGAGCGGCAAGCTCGCCACCGGCGGGACCGAGACCTACGCCCACACCCTCGGCGACATGGCGTACGCGCTCGGCGGGGACGAGCTCTACTTCCAGCGCCACAAGGTCCCCTTCTCCAGCGAGGTGCGGCCGGGGCTGTCGATCCGGAGCTGGGCGCGGCAGCCGGAGCTGCGGCGCCTGCTCGCCGCCGCCCGCGAGGAGGCGCGCGGCCGGCCCACGGTGGTCTTCCTCTTCGTCGAGGACCTCGTGCCCCGCCCGGAGGACCACCCGAGCATCTTCCTCCACCACGGGATCCTTCACGACGGGACGTTCGAGCCCCGGCAGCGCTCGCGCCTGATGTGGCTCGTCCGCGACGCCCGGAAGCGCTACGTCTGGGGGAAGCGGCGGCGGCGGCTCCTCGCGCTCCTCACCCGCACCACCCGGACCGTGGCGGTCGACACCAACGTCGGCAACATCGCCCGCTTCCTCTACCCGCAGCTCGAGTGGGGCGACCGGATCGAGTACGTCCCGAACTTCGGCGAGGTGCTGCCCCGGGCCGAGGTGGTGGAGAAGTGGCGTGCGGTCGAGCGGCCCACCGTGCTCTTCGCCCGGCGCTTCGTGATGAAGCGTGGGACCTACCTCTGGGCGGAGGTGCTGCGCACCCTCGCGCCCCGCTACCCGGGGGTGGAATTCCGGTGCGTCGGGCACGGCCGCGGGGAGCCGACCCTCCGCGAGGTGGCG
>DATKAL010000519.1:0-3783 GCA_035498135.1 Anaeromyxobacter sp. | reverse complement strand
AAGCGCTTCGTGATCCCCTGCAGCTCGAGGGCGGGCGAGGGAGCGGCCGGGGTCACGAGGCGCCTCCGGGGGACGGGCGGGCCGGCCGGAGCCGGGCCCGCCCGGGGCGGGCTACATCACGTCCTTCGCGGTGATGAGCTTCACCGGCGTCTTGATCCAGCCGTGGAGCTTCTCCCCCTTCTTCATCCGGAAGCCGGTCTTGATGCAGTTGGCGGCCATGTCGGGGCCGAACTGGTCGATGGTGGCGAGGACCTTCCCCTCCTTGACCAGCTTCTGCACCGCCGGGATGTTGTCGAAGCCGACCACCTGGATCTTGCCGGACTTGCCGGCGGCGTCGAGGGCCTTCACCACGCCGAGCGCCATGGAGTCGTTGGCGGCCATCACGCCCTGCAGGTCGGGGAACTTGGTGAGGAGGTTGGTCATCACCGTGTTCGCCTCCTCCGTCTCCCAGTGGGCGGTCATGGAGGCGAGGACGGTCAGCCCGCCCTGCTTGGCGGCCTTGTCGAACCCGGCCTTGCGCATCTTGGCGTTGTCGGCGCCCGGGTTCCCCTCCAGGATCACCACCTTCCCGCCCTTGCCCAGCTTCTTGGCCAGCTCCTGGCCGGCGAGGAAGGCGCCCTCCTGGTTGTCCGGGCCGACGAAGACCAGCCCCGAGAGGCCGGCCTCCTTGAGCGCCTTGTCGTCGAGCTTCACGTCGAAGTTCACCACCGTGATCCCCGCCTTCATCGCCTTCTTGGCCGGCGCCACCAGCCCGACCGAGTCGGCCGGCGCGAGGCAGATGATGTCCACCTTCTGGGTGACGAAGTTCTCCACCGCCGAGATCTGCGTGTCGATGTCGGTCTCCGAGTTCATGCCCACCGGGACGAGGGTGAAGGTGCCGTCCGCCTGGGCGAACTTCACCGCTCCCTCCTCCATGCTCTTGAAGAACTCGTTGGCGAGGGACTTCATCACCAGGCCGACGACCGGCTTCTTGCCGGCCTCGGCCGCGACGCCTCTCCCGGCGCCGAGGGCGGCGGCGACCACGACCAGGACCGACAGGATGCGGAAGGGTGCTCTCATCGCTTCCTCCTCTGGCTCGGCCGGGGACCTCCCCGGCCAGGGTACGGCAGGAACGGGGGGCGGGGCGGCGCGCCGGCGCTACGGGCCGGTGGCGCGGCGTTCGCCTCCCTCCGGACGGCGGCCGGGCCTGCCCCGGGCGCCGCAGGACTCGCGAACCGTGAGCGTCACCGGCAGGAGCTGGTGCTGGGGCGGGAGGCGCTCGTCGCGGATTCGCCCCGCAAGCAGGCGCACGCTCCGGCGCCCCATCTCCCGCTTGGGCTGGGCGACGGTGGTGAGGGGCGGGACGGTGAAGGCGGAGAGCTCGATGTCGTCGTAGCCGACCACCGCCAGGTCGCGGGGAACCACCCGGCCGCGCTCGGCCGCCGCCCGGAGCACCCCGATCGCCATCAGGTCGTTGCAGGCCAGGATGGCGGTGGGGGGCCGGGAGAGGTCGAGCAGCCGCTGGGCGGCGCTCCGGCCCGACTCCGGGTGGAAGTCGCCGCTCACCGCCAGCGCCTCGTCGAAGGGCAGCCCGGCCTCCTCGAGCGCCTCGCGGTGACCGGCCAGCCGCTGGATGCTCGAGGACACGTGTGAGGGTCCGCCCACGAAGCCGATGCGCCGGTGCCCCAGGCGGGCCAGGTGCCGGGTGGCGAGCCGGGCCCCGCCCACGTGGTCGGCGAGCACGCTGTCGAGCGCCAGGCCGGGCCGGAGCCGGTCCATCACCAGGACCGGGGCGCCGTGCCGGGCGAGGGCCCGCAGCGCGTCGGCGCGGTCGTCCGAGGCCACCACCACGATCCCGTCCACCTGCTTGCGCGCCAGGACGTTGAGGTAGCGCCGCTCCTTCTCCGGATCGTTCTCGGTGTTGCAGAGGAAGACGCTGAACCCGGCCTCGAAGGCGGCCTGCTCGATCTCCCGGCCGAGCTCGGCGAAGAAGGGGTTGGCGCTGTCGGGCAGGACCAGCCCGAGGGTGTGCGACTGGCCCACCCGGAGGGAGCGGGCGAGCGAGTTGGGCCGGTAGCCGAGCGCGGCGATGGCGGCCTCGACCCGGGCCCGGGCCTCGTCGGAGACGAAGCGGGTCCGGTTGATCACGTGCGAGACCGTGGAGGTGGACACCCGGGCTCGCTTCGCGACCTCGACGATCGTGGCCATCGTCGTCCCCGGTGGCGCGCGCCCCCGCACCGCCCGGTGAGGCGAGCACCGGCGGGCGCGGCCAACGATTGCGCAAACGTTTGCGCGCAATCTAGGCCCGTGCCCCCGGGCCGCATACGGACGAGAAGGGGCGTGCCACCCGGTCTCGCCCGCTCGGGTTACCTCCCCCCGTCGCGGGGCGCGCGACCCCTCCGCCCTTGCCCCTCTTCTCCGGCCGGCATGGGCGCGCTACGAGGACCGGAGGGCCCGCAAGGCGGCCTTCGGGTCGGAGACGGCGAGGCACACCGTGACCTTCCGCCCGCCGCCGGTGCTCACGAACACGTAGCGGATGTCGACGCCCGCCTGGCCGAGCAGGCTCGCCACCTCCCCGAGCTTCCCGGGCCGGTCGGCCAGCTCCACCTCCAGCACCACCTCCTCCGCCGGGTGCCAGCCGCGCGCCGCCAGCACGCGCCTCGCGGCGGCGGGCGCGTCCACCACCATCCGGACCACGCCCTGCCCGCCCTCGCTGCCCGCGTGGATGGCCCGGATGTTCACGCCCTTCGCCCCCAGGGCGGTCGCGACCTCCCCCAGCATCCCCGGCCGGTCCGGGACGCGGATCACCAGCGCCTTGGCGAGCGGCATGGGCGGGGGGATAGGGCGCAGGACGGGCCAGGGCCGCGGTCCGGACGGGTCGCCCCGCCGGCGGCGACGGCGCGGCGACGGACCTCACGTCTGCCCGGCGAGCTCCGCGGCCACCGCCGAGAGCTCGGCCGGATCGACGTCCGAGACGAGGGCGTAGCCGAGCTCCCCGCGCCGCCAGAGCACCACGTGGAAGCCGCGCGACGAGGCCGCCGCGAGCGGGCCCCACCGGGCCCCGCTGGCCCCTCCCGGCCAGGGGAGCCCGTCGGCCCGGAAGGCGAGCAGCGTCAGCCTGTGCAGCCGCAGCCCGTAGACCACCACCGCCGCCTCGCGATCGAGGAACCAGCCCACCCCCCCGCCCTCGAGCCGCATGTCGGGCCGGACCGGCGACGGGACGGAGGGGGCGAACCCGATCCGCCCCTCGAACCAGGGCTTCACCTGGTGCGTCCCCCCGGCCTCCACGTCGAGCGGGTGCGTGCTGCGGAGCACGCGCAGGTGATCGTTCACCGCCTCGGAGGTGAGGGTGGCGAGCGCCTCGCCAGTCCGGGAGACGGCCCGATCGACGAGCACCGCCGTGGTCGCCGCGGCGAAGGCGGCGGCGAGGGCCGGAGCGGCCACCCGCAGCCAGCGGCGGGCCGGCCGGGCGGCCGCCCCGGGCGGCGCGGCCAGCGGCGGCGGGCGCTCGGCCAGGGCGGCCAGGCGGCGGCGAAGCTCGGGCGAGGCGGCGGGGCGCGGCAGGCGGTCCCGCAGCAGCTCGTCCAGCACCACCTCCGCCTCGCCGGCGCGAGCGCAGGCCGGGCAGCCCGCCAGGTGGTCCTCCAGGGCGCGGCGCTGCTCCCCCGCGAGCCGTCCCCGGCGGTGGTCCAGCAGCTCGCGGCGGGCCTCGTCGTGGGTCATGGCCGGACCTCGTGGGCGTACCCGGCGAGCCGCTCCCGGAGCGCGGCCCGGGCGCGCGACAGCCTCGACTTCACCGTGCCC
>DATKAL010000518.1:0-4071 GCA_035498135.1 Anaeromyxobacter sp. | reverse complement strand
GACGCGCTGCCAGAGCGGGCGCCGGTCCTCCCGGGGCGCGGGCGCCGCGGAGCGCTCCGGCTGCTCGAGCCGCTCCTCGACCGGCGCCTCGATCTTCTCGCCGGGCGCGGGGGGCTTCACGTGGCCCCTGCGGATCACCACCGGGCCCGGGGACTCCGGCTTCTTCTCGTCCGTCATGCGGGCCGTCTTATAGCAGAGGCGCCCCGTCTCGCGTAAAACGGGGCGATGGCCGAGCGCCGCGCCGTCGTCTTCCTCTCGCACGCCGACGAGGGCTCCCTCCGTCTCGCCGGGTCGTGCGCGCTCGCCGCCGTCGCTCTGGGGGCGCGGGTGGACGTCTTCCTCTTCGGCCCGGCGGTGCCCGCCTTGGTGGAGGCGCACGGGGACGCGCCCGACGAGCCAGGCGGGCTCCTCCACCGGGCGCGGCGGGACGGCGGCTGCCGGCTGGTGGCCTGCAGCGCCAGCCTGGTCGAGCAGAAGGTCCCCCTGGAGGCGGCCGAGCGAGCGCTCGACGCCGTGGTGGGCTGGCCGACGATCCTCGAGTGGAGCGCCGGCGTGGTGGAGCGGTTCTCCTTCTGAGCGGCGGCGGGAGCCTGCTCGGGAACCTCGAGGGGTCAACCCGAGGGGCGTCGCCACCTCGCCGGAACAAGGGGTTAGCCTCGGGCGTTCCACGACGAGCCCACCCGGAGCGCTCCCCATGGTCAGCCTCTCCCTCGATCCGCCCCCCGCGCGCCCGGGCCGGCAACCCTCGCGAAACCCCCGCCGTCTCGGCCTGCTCCTCGCCCTCGCCGTCGTGGGCGCGGCCGGGTTCCTGACCGGGCGCTGGACCGCTCCGGGCGGCCGGCTCGCCGTGACCGCATCGCGCGGCGCCCCGTCCGCGCCGGCCCGCACCGACCCGGGCTCGGCCGCCCCGGCGCCGGCGGAGCCCGCCGCTCCGGCGCTCGCCGCCGTCCCCGCGCCGGGCGCCCCGCCCGCCCCGATCGGCGCGGCCCTGGGGACGCCCGGGGAAGCCCCCGCTCCTGCCGCCCCGGCCCCGGCGGCAGCGCCGGCCGCCCCCGCCGCCGCGGGCCCGCGCCGGATCGCGACCGCGCTCTCCGGACCGCTCGAGGAGGCGATCACCGCGGCGATGCCGCCGGCGGACCGGGGGATGGCGGAGCAGCTCACGCAGGTGGTGAACCGCCTGCTCGTCTGGGAGCTGCAGGTGGCGCGCGACGGGCGTCGCGGGGACCGGGTCGAGATCCTCTACTCGCCGCCGGGCGAGGCGGCCCCGGGCCTCGCCCCCTCGGCCGAGCCGGTGGTGGAGGCGGTCCGCTTCGCCTCGCAGAAGCTGGGCCGGACCTTCGCCGCCTACCGGTTCCAGCCCTCCGGGGCGCGCTGGGCCCGCTACTACCGCTCCGACGCCTCCGAGCTCGAGCTCCGGCTGGTCGACGCGCCCCTCCCCGACTACGACCAGGTGACCTCGCTCCTGCGCGACGGGCGCCGCCACAAGGGCGTCGACTTCCGCACGCCGGCCGGCACGCCGGTCTTCGCCACCTTCGACGGGGTGATCGAGCGGCGGAACTGGAACTTCGCCGGGAACGGGAACTGCCTCGACGTGCGCGACCTGGCCTCCGGCCGGCACGCGATCTTCCTCCACCTCGAGGTGCTCCCCAAGGAGATGGCGGTGGGGCGGACGGTCCACAAGGGCGAGCGGATCGCGCTCTCCGGGAACAGCGGCCACTCCTTCGCGCCTCACCTCCACTACCAGCTCGAGTCGCCGGAGGGCCAGATCCTCGATCCCTTCGAGGTCCAGCCCACCCGGCGGGTGGCCCTCGACGCCGGCCAGCGAACGGGCTTCGAGGAGCAGCGCGCCCGGCTCGACGCGGCCCTCTCGGGACAGGCGCTCGCCCCCGCCGCGCCCGCCCCTGAGGTCCCGTCGCTCTCCGCCGTCCCAGCGGCGCGCTGAGCGAGGGCCGCCCGGGCCAGGCGAGGCGCCCTGATCGGGGCCGCGCCCGTTCGAGCGGTCTCCGTACAGACTGAGGGGGTGGATCTCCAGGGCTGGGTCGAGGAGCTGCGCCGGCGGCGGGTGTTCCGCGTGCTGGTCGGCTACGGGATCGGCACGCTGATCGTGCTGCGGGCGGTGGACCAGGCGGTGGCGGCGGCGCGGCTGCCGGAGGGGATCCTGTCGGCGGTGGTGGTGGGGCTGGGGCTGGGGTTCCCGGTGGCGGTGGGGCTGGCCTGGGCGTTCGACCTGACGGCGCGGGGGGTGACGCGGACGCCGGAGGCGGCGGAGGGGAGGGGGGCGGGGCTGCCGCGGGGCTGGCGGCTGTGGGGGACGCTGGTCGGGCTCGGGCTGCTGGCGGCGGCGCCGGGGGTGACCTGGCACTTCCTCCTGCGCGGGGGGCGGGCGGCGGCGGGGCCGTCGGTGGCGGTGCTGCCCTTCGCGGACATGAGCCCGGGGCACGACCAGGAGTACCTCTCCGACGGCATCGCCGAGGAGATCCTGAACGCGCTCGCCCAGGTGGACGGGCTCAAGGTGGCGGGGCGCACCTCCGCCTTCTCCTTCAAGGGCAGGAACGTCAAGGTGTCCAGCATCGGCCGGGAGCTCAACGTGGCGGCGGTCCTGGAGGGGAGCGTGCGCAAGTCCGGCGACCGGGTCCGCATCGCGGCCCAGCTCGTGAGCGCCTCCGACGGCTACGACCTCTGGTCGGAGACCTACGACCGCCGTCTCGACGACGTGTTCGCGGTGCAGGAGGAGATCGCGCGCGCGGTCGTGGCGGCGCTGCGCGTGCGGCTCGCCACCGGGCAGGGGCCGGGTCCCCCTTCCCGCCCGGCCAGCCCGGAGGCCTACGCCCAGTACCTCCTCGGACGCCACCTCGAGGAGATGGGGACCATCGAGAGCTACCGGCTCGCCGTCCAGGCCTACGGGGAGGCGATCCGGGCGGACCCGTCCTACGCCGCCGCCCACGCCGGCCTGGGCAACGCCCTCTTCATCCTCGGCAGCCTCGAGACGAAGGGGCCCGACGGCGAGCGCTGGAGGCAGGACCCGAGAGAGGCGACGGCCGTCGCCGCAGCGGAGCGGGCGATCGCGCTCGCCCCCGATCTCCCCGAGGCCCGGGCGGCGCGCGGCTACATCCGGACCCTGGGCGGGGGCGGGTGGAACTGGGAGGGCGCGCGCGACGACCTGGAGCGGGCCCGGGCGCTCCGCCCCGGGGACGCGCAGATCCAGGTGTTCTACGGCCACCTCCTGGCGGTGCTGGGGCGCCTCGACGAGGCGATCGCCCTCACCCGGCGGGCGACCGAGCTCGACCCGCTCGACGGGATCGCCTGGCGGTACCTGGGCGGCTACCAGAACGCCAAGGGCGACCTGGCCGGCGCCCGCGCCACCCTGGAGCGCGGGCTGCAGATCGTCCCCGGCCACCTCCTCTGCCGGCGCGAGCTGGCCTTCACCGACCTCCTCGAAGGCCACCCGGCGGCGGTGCTGGCCGCCTTCGAGCACGAGCCGCTGGAGTGGCTCCGCCTCACCATGGTGGCCCTGGCGCTGCACGACCTCGGCCGGGAGGACGAGTCCCGGGCGGCCGCCGCTCGTCTCGAGCAGGAGTACGGGCACAGCGCGGCCTACCAGGTCGCGGAGGTGCGGGCCTGGCGAGGCGACGCCGGGGGGGCCCTGGCCGCGCTGGAGCAGGCGCGCGTCGACCGGGACGCCGGGCTCCGGTACGTGAAGTACGACCCGCTGCTCCGGTCGATCCGGGGCGATCCCCGGTACGCCGCCCTCCTCGCCGAGGTGAAGCTCCCCGTGCCCTGACCGGCCGGCCCCTGCGGGGCCCGGAGGGCTACGAAGCGCGCGCCTGGCCGCGGCTGCCCGAGCGGTGAGCGCGGCTCGGGAACGAAAAGAGGCCGCCCCGGGGCGGGGCGGCCTCCCTCTCTGCGGACGCGTCGAGGCGGGCTAGATCTTCCGCCCGCCCTCGGCCGCCCACTTCTCCAGCATCTCGGTGGTCACCGACTTCGGCCGCTCGATGGCGTAGCCGAGGCCGCGGTCCCAGGTGATGTTGGCGAGGACGCCGAGCGCGCGGCCGACGCCGAAGAGGACCGTGT
>DATKAL010000517.1:0-5863 GCA_035498135.1 Anaeromyxobacter sp. | reverse complement strand
GGCTCCTGGGCCGGCTCCTCCCCGGCGGCGCGCCGGCCTCCGCCCGGATCGCGGCGCTCGTCCGGATCGCGGCCAGGGTGGAGTGGGCCAGGAACCAGCTCTTCGCCCCGCTGGCCGTCCTGCTCCAGTGGACCCCGCTCCACGCGGTGCAGGTGGAGCGCTGGCGGTCACGGAACGGCCCGGCGGTGGCGGGCTGGCTGGATGCGGTGGCCGAGCTCGAGGCGCTCTCCTCCCTGGCCGGCCATGCCTACGAGCACCCCGAGGCGCCCTTCCCCGAGGTGCTCGACCCGGCGCCCGGGGGCGCGCGGCTCGAGGGCGAGGCGCTCCGCCACCCGCTCCTGCCGCGCGCCGTCCCCAACGACGCCGCCCTGGGCGGGGGCGCGCCGCAGGCCTTGCTCGTCTCCGGCTCCAACATGAGCGGGAAGAGCACCTACCTCCGGACCGTGGGGGTGAACGTGGTGCTGGCGCTCGCCGGCGCCCCGGTGCACGCCGCCCGGCTCGCCCTCACCCCGCTCCACGCCGGGGCCACCCTCCGGATCCAGGACTCGCTCCAGGGCGGGACCTCCCGCTTCTACGCCGAGATCACCCGCCTCAAGGAGCTGATGGACGTGGCCCGGGGGCCGGTGCCGCTCCTCTTCCTCCTCGACGAGATCCTCCACGGGACCAACAGCCACGACCGCCGCATCGCCGCCGAGGCGCTGGTGCGCGGGCTGCTCGCCGCCGGCGCCGTCGGGCTGGTCACCACGCACGACCTGGCCCTCACCGAGCTGGCGGGGGGCGGCGGGGCGCTCGCAAACGCCCACTTCGAGGACCAGGTCCGGGACGGACGGATCGCCTTCGACTACCGGCTGCGCCCGGGGGTGGTCGGGCACTCGAACGCCCTGGCGCTCATGCGCGGGGTGGGGCTGGAGGTGTAGCGGGCCCGGCCGGGGGCGCCCCTCACTCCTCGACGGTCAGGATCTCGGCGCCGTCCTCGGTCACGGCGAGGGTGTGCTCGAACTGCGCCGAGCGCTTCCCGTCGGCGGTGACCGCGGTCCAGCCGTCGTCCCAGAGGAGGTCCTGCCAGGTCCCCTCCGTGATCATCGGCTCGATGGTGAAGGTGAGCCCGGGCTCCATCACCCGCCGGAGCGAGGGGTCGTAGTGGTGCGGGATCTGGAGCGAGGTGTGGAAGGTCTCCCCGATCCCGTGACCGCAGTAGGAGCGGACCACGCCGAAGCCGTGGCGGGCGGCGTGCGGCTCGATCGCCTTGCCGATGTCGGAGATGGGGCGCCCGGGCCGGACCGCCGCGATCCCCTTGGCCAGGCACTCGCGGGCCACCTGCACCAGCCGCCTCCCCTCGGGGTCCACCTCTCCCACGAGGAAGGTGGCGGAGCAGTCGCCGTGCATGCCGTCCAGGTACACGGTGACGTCGAGGTTGACGATGTCCCCGTCCTCGAGCGGCCGGCTGTCCGGGATCCCGTGGCAGATGACCTCGTTCACCGAGGTGCAGAGCGACTTCGGGAAGCCGCGGTAGTTGAGCGGGCTCGGGTATCCCCCCAGTCGGACGGTCTCGGCGTGGGCGAGCTCGTCGAGGGCGTCGGTGGTGATCCCCACCCGCACCGCCTCCCCGGTCACCCGCAGCACGCGGGCCGCCGCCCGGCAGGCCCGGCGGAGCCGCGCCAGCTCCTCGCCGCTCCTCACCTCCTTCCCCTGGGCCCGCGGCCGCCCGGTGACCGCGTAGTCGGGCCGCGGGATCTGGACCGGCACCGCCCGGCGCGGCGACACGATGCCCGGGGCGAGCGGCCGCCGCCCGCGGCGCGCCGGGGCGCCGGCGATGGCGCCGCGCGAGTCCGCGTCCAGGTGGCACTTCTTGTACTTCTGCCCGCTGCCGCACCAGCAGGGGTCGTTCCTGCCCGGCCGCGCGCCGGTGGCGAGCTCGTTCACGGGGAGCACCCTCCCCGCCCCTGCTCCGTTGGGCGTCTCATCTCGCCAGGGTTGTAAGCCGGGGCGGGGGTCGGAGCAACCCGGCGCCACGGCTCGCGAAAGGCGGCCGGGGGCCGGACCGGCATGGTCCAGCCCCCGGCACGGGCCTCGGGGAGGCGGGCGCTACGCCGCGCGCCGGAGCGCGGAGGCGTCCGGGGCGGCCCGCCCGGCGCGGCGCAGCCGGAGGTCTACCGCGATCGCCCGGATCACGAAGGCGAGCAGGGCGAGGCCCCCGGCGTCGAAGACCAGGTCGGGGAGGACGCGGAGCCAGGTGACCGCGTGGATGAAGGCGCTCCCGGTCACCGCCGGGCTCCGCGCGTACCAGAGCCCCTCCCTCACGGCGATGGCGAGCTGGTAGATCCCGGCGGGCAGCAGGGAGAGGACGATCATCCCGGCCAGGCCGCCGTTCAGCCCCCAGAAGGCCACCTTCAGGAGCCGGTCGCTCCAGGCCGCCGTCCGGACGATGCTCCGCATGGAGAAGAGCATCAGGGCGATGGCCAGGAAGCCGTACACGCCGAAGAGCGCGCCGTGGGAGTGGATGGGGGTCGTGTTCAGCCCCTGCGCGTAGTAGAGGACGATGGGCGGGTTGATGAGGAAGCCGAGCACGCCGGCGCCCACCGCGTTCCAGAACGCCACCGCCACGAAGAAGTAGAGCGGCCAGCGCCAGGGGGTGGCGTCCCCTCCGGAGCGCGCCAGCTTCAGGTTCTCATGCACCTCGAAGCCGAGCAGGGTGAGCGGCACGATCTCCAGCGCCGAGAAGGTGGCCCCCAGGGCGGTGATGAAGAGCGGCGAGCCGGTGAAGTAGAGGTGGTGGAAGGTCCCGATGATCCCGGCCCCCAGGTAGAGGAGGATCGAGAAGTAGGTGGCGCGCTGCGCCGAGCGCTCCCCCACCGCGCCGATCCGGGAGAGGATGAAGGCGAGGGCGACGGTCGCGAACACCTCGAAGAAGTTCTCCACCCACAGGTGGACCACCCACCAGCGCCAGTAGTCGGCGACCGCGATGTGGGTCCCGGGGGTGTAGAAGAGGCCGACCGAGTAGAAGAGCGGGATCGAGACCGAGGCGTAGAGGAGCAGGTGGGTGAGGCCGCCCCGGTCCTGCTCCGCCCGGAGGGCGGGCTTGATCGCCCGGTAGACCAGGAAGAGCCAGAGCAGCATCCCGGCGATGAGCGCCAGCTGCCAGACGCGGCCGAGCTCGATGTACTCGTAGCCCTGGTGGCCGACCCACCAGCCGTTCGGGCCGGAGAGCTTCCCGCGGACGCCCAGGTAGGTCCCGGAGAGCGCGCCGAGCACCACCACCACCAGGGCGCCCAGGAGGGCGTAGACCAGGGCCTTCTGGCCCTTCGGCTCGTGACCCCGGGAGACGGCCGGGCCGATGAAGAGCCCGGTGGCCAGCCAGCAGGTGGCGATCCAGAAGACCGCCAGCTGGAGGTGCCAGCCGCGGGTGGCGGCGTAGGGGAGGAGCGCCCCCACCTCGATCCCGAAGAGCTTGTTCCCCTCCACCGCGTAGTGGCCGGTCACCGATCCGAGGGCGGCCTGGAGGATGAAGAGGACGATGGCCACCGCGAAGTAGGGCAGCGCCGCGCGCTGGCTGGGGGTGGGATCCGGCTCCGCGAGCGGCGCGATGCGGACCGCGTGCTCCGGGTCCTTCGCCCGCAGGCGCTGGTAGGCGAAGATCGCGATCGCCGTGCCGAGGATCAGGAGCGCCACCGAGACGATCGACCAGACCAGGGCGGCGGGGAGCGGCCGGTTCCCCACCAGCGGGTCGTAGGGGAAGTTGGCGGTGTAGGTGAAGGTCTCGCCAGGCCGGTCGGTCCCGGCCGCCCAGGCGGTCCAGAAGAAGAAGGCGGTCAGGGCGCGGGCGTCGCCCGGGTCGGCCACGAAGCCGCGCGGGATGGACATCGCGTCCGACCCGTCGCGGAAGAGCGCCGTGTAATAGGCGACCAGGGCGGGGAGCGCCGCCGCCTGGCCGGGCGAGAGGGTGAGCGTGTCGCTGGCCTCGTCGTAGCGGTTGGCCCGCAGCTCCTCCGCCACCTCCGCCTCCACCCGCCCCCGCTCGCCGGCGGGGAGCGCCTGGAGGTCGGCCTGGGTGAAGCGACCGGCCGCCTCGGGGGCGAGGCCGCGACGGAGGCCGGCGGTGACCAGCCCGATCCGGTGGAGGGCGTCGGCGGACCAGTCGGGGGCCAGGTAGGCGCCGTGGCCCCAGATCGAGCCGGTCTGCTGGCCGCCGCGGGAGAGGTACTGGCGCTGGCCGAGGGCGAGGTCGTCCGCGGTCAGGACCAGGCGGCCGTCGGGGGCGACCACGCGGGCGGGGATGGGCGGCTTGTGCTTCGAGATCTGCGCGCCCCCGAAGATGAGGACGCTGAAGCAGCCGACGATGACGAACAGGAGGACGGCGCGGGTCTTCGAGCGCATGGGTGGGGGAGTCTCCGGGGGCCTAGGCGCAGCAGCCGAGCCGCTGGGGGCCACGAGGGGCGGGGTGGGCGACGTGGGCGTGGCGTGCCACCAGCCCCTCGGCGAGCGCGTGGAGCCGCTCGTGGGCGCCGGCGCGCTCGGCCTCGAAGCGCTCGCAGTCCCGGGAGACCCCCTCCAGGGCCTCGGCGGGGAGGCGCTGCTCGGCCATGGGGTAGAGGATCGCGTCCTCCTGGTGGATGTGGGCGTGGAGGATCTCGGAGACGGCGCCGGCCAGCCCGGCGAGCGACTGGAGATCCTCGGCGCTCCACGGGGCGGCCTGGCCGGCCAGCTCGGCCAGCCGGGTCACCAGGGCCCGCCCCTGGTCGTGCTCGTGGAGCATGACGGCGATGGGCCCGGCCTCGGAGGGGAAGCCGTGCGCCGTCATGGCCGTGAACAGGACGTCCTCCTCCTTGCCGTGATGGCAGGCGTCGGCGAACTCGCGGAAGAAGGTGACGAACCGGCCCAGCTCCTCCTGCTCGGTCGCCCCGGTCCGCCCCGCCTCCTGGGCGAAGCCGACCAGGGCGTCCAGGACCTGCTTGATCAGGCGGTGCTCGGTCATCAGGGTCTCGATGGCGTCCATGCTTCCCTTTCGTCCGGCGGTCGTGCCGGCTGCGGATGAACGGGCTGACCTGGAGCAAGAGGCCTGCCGAAGTTCATCCATCGGATTTCATGGATTTTTTGGGCCCGGCGGCGGATCGGCACCGTCCGTTGGTTGCGCGTCGCACCGAAATGTCGGTACACAGCCGCGCCATGCCCGGAATCCCCCTCCCGGTCGTCCCCCAGGACGACGTCCACCGCCGGATCGTCGAGGAGGCGATCGAGGCGGTCCTCTCCACCGTCGACCTGCAGGCGGTGCTCGACCGCACCGGCAGGCTCCTCCGCCGGCACTTCGGCGAGACGCGCGTCGCCATCAACCGCCTCTCGCCGGTCGATCCCTCGCGGGCCGAGGTGGTCCTGGTCTCCGATCCCCGCCAGCCGGCGCCCGAGCTCGGCACCTCCTTCCCCCTGGCCGGCTCCGCCGCCGGGCAGGCCCTGGCCGACCGCCGGCCCTGCGTGGTCGACCCGCTGGCGCCCGGGGCGCCCCGCTACCGCGAGGAGCCGCTCCTCGCCGCCTACGGCTACGGCTCGCTCGTCTCCTTCCCCCTGGTCTTCGAGCAGGACCTGCTCGGCACGCTCGACATCGCCCACCCGCCGGCGGAGGGGCTCCTGGCCTGCTGCTTCGAGGTGGCGCGCCAGGTGGCCCACCTGGTGGCCATCGCCCTCCACAACAGCCTGATGGTCGAGGAGGTCCAGCGGCTCAACCGGCTCCTCGGGCAGGAGAACGCCCTCCTCAAGGAGGAGATCCGCCAGATCAAGCGGGACGCGCGCTACCTGGCGGAGAGCGAGGGGATGCGGCGGGTGCTGGAGCGGGTCCGGCGGGTGGCCCCCTCCCCCACCACCGTCCTGATCC
>DATKAL010000516.1:0-2137 GCA_035498135.1 Anaeromyxobacter sp. | reverse complement strand
CCACCGCCGAGCTGCTCCGGTTCTCCGCGGCCCACGCCGCCGCGCGGGAGGCGGTCTGGTCGGAGCTCGACCTCGAGGAGCTGGAGCGGGCCCTGGGCGCGCTGCCGCTCCCGATCGTGCGCGTGTCCTCGGAGGCGCCGGACCGGCGCACCTTCCTCCTCCGCCCGGAGCTCGGTCGCCGCCTCGACCGGGCCAGCGCGGAGCAGCTCGCCGCGCTCGGCGCCGGGCACCGCGATCTCGCGATCGTGATCGGGGACGGCCTCTCGGCCCGGGCGGCTCGCCACGCTCCTGCCTTCCTCGAGGCGCTGCTCCCCCGGCTCGCCGACGCCGGGATCCGCCCCGGCCCGGTCTGCCTGGCGCGAGGCGCGCGCGTGGGGCTCCAGGATCCCGTCGGCGCCGCGCTCGGCGCACGCTGCGCGCTGATCGCGCTCGGCGAGCGCCCCGGCCTCGGGGCCGTCGACAGCCTCGGGGTCTACCTCGTCCACGGGCCCGGCCCGGGCCGGTCCGACGCCGACCGGAACTGCGTGTCCAACGTGCGGCCCGACGGCCTCCCGCCCGTCGCCGCCGCGGAGCTGGTCGCCTGGCTGGTGCGCGAGGCGCTCCGGCGCGGCCTCTCCGGCGTGGCGCTCAAGGACGAGCGGGAGGCCCTGCCGGCAGGCGAGCCGGCGCGGGCGCTCGGCGGCGAGCGCGGCGGGTAGTGGCGGCGCTGGGGCGAGACGATCTGCCTGGCGAGCCCGACGAACAGGGTGTCGAGCTGACCCGGGACGAGGAAGTCCTGGCGGACCTGCTCGCGCGCCCGCATCTGCGGCGGCCCCGCCGTTCCTGCACCCACGGGGTGGCCTCCGGCCTGTGGACGTTCTCTCTGCTCACCGATCGTCCTTCTGACGATGGGTGGCAAGGGGCCCCGTCATGGCCCCCCGTTCGGAGCGCCGGGCGCCTTCGCGAACAGGCCGGCCAGGGCGCCGACCCTCTTGGCGATGCTCACCACGTCCTGCCGAGCGACACGATCCGGTCCTCGAGCTCGGCGTTGCTCAGGTTCCTCGCCGAGGCGGTGCTCACCACGTCCGTGAGGCGGCAAGCAAAAGTTTTCCACCCTCGGTCCGGGGTGCCCCGACGAGCGCTCGGACGTGGCACCCCACCAAGCCCGTCGCGCCCGCCTTGACCAACTGTCCGATGCTGAGAAATGTGGACGGACGCCACGCCCAGGGGAGGCCGCGGCCGTGATGATCGGTGAGTCGCCCGTCTTCGCGCGAGCGATCCAGGTCCTGAACCGGTTCGCCGGTTGTGACGCGCCCGTGCTGATCGAGGGGGAGACGGGCACCGGCAAGGAGCTCGCCGCTCGCTTCGTCCACTACCGGAGCGCCCGGCGCTCGGGCCCCTTCGTCCCCCTGAACTGCGGCGCCGTCCCCGACGCCCTCTTCGAGAACGAGCTCTTCGGGCACGACCGGGGGGCCTTCACCGACGCCCGGAGCGTACGCGAGGGGCTGGTGGGGCTGGCGCGGGGGGGCACCCTGTTCCTCGACGAGGTCGACTCGCTCTCGCCCAAGGGGCAGGTGGCGCTGCTCCGCTTCCTCCAGGACAACACCTACCGCCCGCTGGGCGGCGCCGCCGAGCAGCGCGCCGACCTGCGCGTGATCGCGGCGGCCAACGTGAGCCTGGACGCGCTCTGCGACCGGGGCGCCTTCCGCCGCGACCTCCTCTTCCGGGTCAAGCTGCTCTTCCTCGAGCTCCCGCCCCTGCGCGCGCGCCCGGGGGACGCGCGGCTGCTGGCGGAGCACTTCCTCGAGGAGTGCAGCCGCGTCTACGGCGCGCCGGCCAGGCGGCTCGGGCCGGCGGCCGTCGCCTGGCTCGAGGCCTACCACTGGCCGGGGAACGTCCGCGAGCTCGAGAACGTCGTCCACCGCGCCTTCTTGCTCTCCGACGGCCCGGAGCTCTCCTTGGGCGACGGGGTCGGCCCGGCGGCCGGCCGAGGCCCGGGCGGGGCCGGCTACAAGGCCGCCCGGGCGCGGGCCATCGAGGACTTCCACCGGCGCTTCCTCGGCGAGCTGCTCGAGGCGGCCCACGGCAACCTGAGCTCGGCGGCGCGCCGCAGCGGCGCCGACCGGCGGATGCTGGGGCGGCTCGTCCGGCGGTACAA
>DATKAL010000515.1:0-6857 GCA_035498135.1 Anaeromyxobacter sp. | reverse complement strand
CCGGGCCTGGGCCGCGCTCGCCCTCGGCCACGCCGAGTCCGGAAACCCAGCCCTGGCGCTGGCGGCGGCGCGGAGCCGGATGGAGCGCGCCCGAGCGCTCGGGCTCGCCGACGAGCTGCAGGACGCGATCCGGGCGGGCGCAGAGCTGGCGGACCGGCTCGGCCTGGCCGGGCCCGACGCGAGCGAGATGCTCGAGGCACGATCGGCCGCCAGCCCGCGGATCACGCTGGTTCCGCTCCCCGGATCGGAGCCCACCGAGCCCGAGGCGGGATCCGGGCCGGTGGGTGCCGCGGCCGCTCCGGAGGCGCTCGCTCCCGCCAGCGACGCGCCCGCCTCCGCCGCGGCAGCGCTCCCCGACGCGCCTCCGCCGGAGACGGACGCCCTTCTCGGCGCCGGTCCCGTTTCCGGCGCCGAGCCCCTCCCCGACCTCTCGCTCGTCCCCGCCCTCGACCTCGAGGTGGATCTCGGGCTCGACGACGAGGGGGAGGATCCGGCGGCGCTCCGCGAGACCGCGCGCCTCGCCGCCGAGCGCGCCCT
The DNA here is from genome assembly GCA_035498135.1 of Anaeromyxobacter sp. Taxonomy (GTDB): domain Bacteria; phylum Myxococcota; class Myxococcia; order Myxococcales; family Anaeromyxobacteraceae; genus Anaeromyxobacter. The sequence continues at coordinate 6,320 of DATKAL010000515.1, read as the reverse complement.
GGCGGCGGAGACCCCGGCCGCCCGAGCGGAAGGGCTCATCGACTCGGCCGAGGCCCTCTCCCGCGCAGGGGCGGCACCCGAGGAGGTCCGGGCGGCGATCGAGCTCGCCTGCGAGGCCGATCCCGAGGGTCCTGCCCCCTGGCGCGCCCGGGCCCGGCTCGAGGCGAAGCTCGGCGACCCGCTCGCGGCCGCCCGCGCCCATCTCTCGGTGTCGATCCGGACCGAGGGCGAGGAGGCGGCCGCCGCTGCCCTGGAGGCGGCCCGGCTCTTCGAGAGCCGGGGACGCCACGGAGACGCCGCGCGCGCCTACCGCGCCGCGATCCACGCCCAGCCCGGCTGCGTCCCCGCCCGGAGCCTCCTTGCCGAGGAGGCCCTGGCCGCGGGCGATCCGGCGACGGCGGCTGCCCACCTCTCGGCGGTCGATCCGGGCGAGCTGCCCTCGCAGTCCCGGGCCTCCCACCAGCGCACCCTGGCGCGCGCCCTCGAGGCGGCCAACCGGAGCGGCGAGGCCGAGCCGGTCTGGGCCGCACTCCTCCGGGACGACCCAGGCGACCGCGAGGCGTTCGACCGGGCGGCCGCGCTCGCCGCGGCGCGCGGCGACGTGGAGGCATGGGTGGCGCTGGCGCGGCTCCATGAGGCGGCGCTCCCCGGGGAGGAGCTGGCGCGGCGCCGCGACCTCCGGCGCGCCCGCGGCGAGCTGCTCGTCGGCGCGGGGCGCCCCGAGGCGGCCCGGGAGGACTTCCTCGCCGCCCTCGGGCTGGACCCGGGCGATGCGGCGGCGACCGAGGCGCTCGCCGCGCTCGACGGGCGGGGCGACCTGTGGTCGCAGGCGGCGGCGAGCCTGGCCACCGAGGCCGAGGCCAGCACCGGCGAAGCCGCCGCCGCCCTGCACCTGCGCCGGGCCCGGCTGCTGGCGGAGCGGCTGCGGGATCCCGCGTCGGCCGCGGTCGCGCTCGAGCAGGCTCTCGTCCACGCACGGGCGAGCGGGTCCCCCGACGCTCGCCGGATCGCCGACGAGGCAACGGCGCTCCTGGCGGCGCTGTACCCGCCCGGGCCGGAGCCCGAGCCGCAGGCTGCGGGGCCCGTCGCCCCGTCGCCCCTCCCTGCCGATCCGGTGGCGGCCGTCCTGCGCGGCCAGGCGCTGGCGCTCGACGGCGTGGAGCGCGCCGAGCTCCTGGAGCGGCTGGCCGGGCACCTCGAGCGGACCGGAGACGCCGCCGGCGCCGCCGACGCGCTCCTGGAGGCGCTCGAGGCGGATCCCGAGCGCGAGCTCACCTGGTCCTGGCTCCTCGGCCTGGCGGAGGGCGACCCGGAGCGCCTGGCCCGCGCCGAGGCGCTGCGCGCGCGAGCGGGCGTGGGTGGGGAGCCGGTCGGCGCGGCCGGCGTCGGGATGCCCGAGGCGGCGCTCGAGACCCACCTGCCGGCGACAGGCCCCGAGCGGGAAGGCCCGGCGGGAGGCGGCGCGGAGACACCTCCAGCCCATGAGCCGATCGATCTCGACGCGTTCGACCTCGGTCCGCCTGCCACGTTGAGCCCGGACCAGATCCCCTGGGCCGAGCCGGATGGCTCGGGCGAGGACGGGGCGGTCGGCGGCGCGACCACGGGGACCGCGGGAACCCCGGTGCCGGACACGGCGACGCCGGACACGGCGACGACCGCGGACATCTTGACGCAGGGGCCTTCAGGAGATGCGCCGGGGACAGCGGCGGGGACAGCGGTGCCGGACATCGCGACCGACATCGGGACCGCGGGGAGTCCGGAGCTTCTGGTGCCGGACACCGCGGGGAGTCCGGTGCCGTTGAGCCCGTTGGCGAGTCCGATGCCGGACACCGCGGAGGCAGCCGACATCTTTACGGAGGGACCCTCCTCAGCCGGGAGTCCGGTGCCGGACGCAGCGGCCTCGGTGCCGGCCTCAGTGCCGGACACGGGCCTTGCGGGCCTTGCGGACACGGGCGTTGGATTTTCGGAGACAACCTCGAGGGGCGCTTTGGGGACAGAGGCTTCGCCCCACACGCCGGCTGAGGAAGGCCTCAACGACGAGGAGGCGCCGCCGTCGGATCCCCGTCTCGCCCTCCCGCTGCAGCCCTCGACCGCCCCCCTCGCCTTCGGCCGCAACCTCCCGCCGGCCGCACCCGCCGAGCCTCCCCCTGGCGACGTGCCCACGGCCACGCTCGCGTCGGACAGCGGCTCGACGACACCCGGCGCCAGCGAACCATCCGGCGACGGCGATGCCGCGCGCCCGGAGGCCGAGGAGCTGCTCGTCGACGTGGAGCTCCCCGCCGGGCCGCGACCCGACCTGGTCGCGCTCGGTCGCGCGCACATGGGCCGCGGCGAGTGGCTCCCCGCGCACGACTGGCTCGCCGAGGCGCTCGCCCGCGACCCGGGCGACCTCACCATCGCCCGTGACCTCTCCCGCGTGGCCGAGAAGCTCGGCCTCTTCTCCGAGTACGTCACGCTGGGCGAGGCCTGCGCCGACGCCATCGCCGCCTACGACCCCCTTGCGGCCGCCGCCCGCTACCGCCACTTCGCCGAGATCCTGGGGACGAAGCTCGAGGAGCCGGAGCGCGCCGCCGTGATGCTCGAGAAGGCGCTCGCCCTCGTGCCGGAGGACACCGACACGCGGCGCGCCCTGCTCGACTCCTGGAGCGGGCGTCCCGACACGGCCGCCCGCGCGCTCGACGAGTGGCTCGAGATCGCGCGGCACGACCCGACCGACGCCGGGGCCCTCTCCGCGGCCGCCGCGGCCTGCCGCGAGCTGGCCGCGAAGGCCGCCGATCCTGCCGCGGCCGCGCGCCTGGCGGAGCGCGGCCGGCTCGCCGCCTCGCTCGCCTCCTTCGCGCGGCCCGACCAGCCCGCGCCGCCGCCCCCGCGCCTCGCCGGCGCGCTCCCGTCCGAGGTACGCGACCGGATCGCCGCGCCGGGCGCCACCGGCCCGGTCGCCCGCCTGCTCTCGACCCTCGGACCCTGGCTCGAGCCGCTCTTCCCCGCCGATCTGGCCCGCCGCGGCGCGTCCCCGGCGAGCCGCCTCACCTCGCCTCGCGCCCCGGCCCTCCTGTCCGCGCTCGAGACCGCGGCCCGCGCCCTGGGGACCCGGCCCCACGCCGTCTTCCTCACCGATCGGCCGGGGTACGAGATCTTCGTGGAGAACACGCAACCCCCGGCGATCGTGGCCTCGGCCGGGATCGCCGAGCTCTCGCCCGGCGAGCTCGGCTTCCTGGCCGCCCGCACCCTGGACCTGCTCCAGCACGGATGGTCGCTGGCCGGGAAGTTCGCTCCCCGGGACGTGGGCATCCTGCTCGAGCTCGCCTGCCGGTTCGCCGGCGGTGCCCCACCCCCGCTCGGCCTCCCCGGCGAGCGGGCCGGCGCCTTCCTTGCCGTGCTCGAGGTCTCGGTCCCCCGGAGCGCCTGGGATCGAGCCCGGGCCCTCGCCCCGGCCGCCTCGGCCGAGGTAGGCGCCGCCGACCCGCGCGCCCTGGCGGCCGCCCTGCGCCGCACCGCCAACCGGGTCGCGCTCCTCCACGCCGGCGATCCTGCCGACGCGCTCCGCGCGCTCGCCCTGCTCGATCGCCGGCTCGAGTCCGGCCCGGTCGACCCCGCCCGGGCGCTCGCGCTGCCGGACCTCCGCGACGTGGCGCTCTTCGCGCTCTCCGACCCCTTCCTCGACCTGAGGCTGGCGCTGCTCGGGGAGACCGCTTGAGGAGCTCCCGCGGTGGACGGAGCGGGCGGGCCCTCGGCGCGGGCCTCGCCCTGTCCCTCGTGGCGGGGTGCAGCCAGACCACCGCCCCGGCCTGTCCCGGGGAGCCGATCGGGAACTTCCTGCTCTCGGGCACCCTGCTGCCGGAGGAGACGGCCTGCTCGCCCGACCTGCCCGCGCCCGGCTGGGCCTCGCTGGTCCCGCCCACGGTCTCCTTCCAGGCCATCCTCGCCTCCACGCCGGCCAGCGGTTCGGCGGCCCTCTGCGCCGGGCGGAAGCTCGGCGATCTCCTCATCGGCACGCTCACGGGGAGCCACCTCCGCGTCGAGGTGACGGTCCCGGGCGCGATCCTCTCCGCCTGCTCGGCGACCTGCGGCGCGGTGATGACGGAGGTGGTCGAGGGCGACCTCGCCGCCGGGACCGGCGGCGTGACCACCTTCCAAGGCACGCTGGTGGACCAGATGGATCCCGACCCCAGCGCGCCCGCGGGATCGTGCGGCGCCTGCAGCCTCCCCTGCACCTCGACGTACACGCTCACGGGCACAGGGCGCTGAGCGCGAGCGGTCCGATGCCGAAGGACGAGCGCGCGCCCCGGCCGGTCGTTTAGGATGGCGCGCGGAGGTGCGATGGCGAGGAAGCGGGTGAAGCGCGCGGTGGTGCTCCTGTCGGGAGGGCTGGACTCGACCACCTGCCTGGCGGTGGCGCGGGCGGAGGGGCTCGAGGCCCACTGCCTCTCGGTGGACTACGGCCAACGGCACAAGGGGGAGCTGGCGCGGGCGCGACGTCTGGCGCGGGCGCTCGGGGCCCGGGACCACCGCGTGGTCCGGGTGGACCTGACCGCCTTCGGAGGCTCGGCCCTCACCGACGCGGCCATCGCGGTCCCCAAGGGGCGGAGCGAGGCGCGGATGCAGCGGGACATCCCGGTCACCTACGTCCCGGCGCGAAACACCGTCCTCCTCGCCCTGGCGCTGGCGCACGCCGAGACCATCGGGGCCGAGGACGTCTTCGTCGGGGTGAACGCCATCGACTACTCCGGCTACCCGGACTGCCGGCCCGCCTTCCTGCGCGCCTTCGAGCGGCTGGCGCGGGTCGCCACCAAGGCCGGGGTGGAGGGGCGGCCGCTCCGGATCCGTGCGCCGCTGCTCCGGCTCAGCAAGGCGGGGATCGTCCGGCTCGGGACCGCGCTCGGCGTCCCTTACCGGCTCACCCTCTCCTGCTACGATCCGGTCCGCGGACGCGCCTGCGGCCGATGCGACGCGTGCCGGCTGCGCCGAAAGGGATTTGCGGAGGCGGGAGTCGAGGATCCAACTCTGTACGTGAAGGGGGCCTGAAGGGAACGCGGATGCACCGGATCACGAGGAAGTACCCGGGCAAGAACGCCGGGGAGATCTACGCGAAGATGGACGAGGTGATGGAGCGGATCGCGCAGAAGCTCGCCCTCGACTACGAGAAGGACCACACCGCCTGCCGGGGCCGGGTCTCGAAGATGGGGATCAGCGGCGCCTACGCCTGCCACGACGGCGAGGTCACCGTGGAGCTCAAGTTCCCCATGATCGTGCCGGGCTCGATGCGCCAGAAGGTCCAGGAGGACATCGAGCGGAAGCTCGACGGCCTCTTCCCCTGACGGGCGATCGACCGCCCTGGGGTGCATTCCGTCACCCCGGGCCGTCGCGAGGCATGCGAGCCTGAGCATCGAGCGGGGCACCCGACGACCGAGCACCGCAGGCGTGCCTCTGGGCCCGTCGAGGAGCGCGGGGAGGGGGCCGTCCCGCGAATGCCAGGGTCGACCGCCGCAGTAGGGCGGGGTCGTGGTTTCGCTCTAGTCGAGCGGGACCACGATCGCGCCAGCGCGCTCGTTCATCCGCTCGACCGCCGCGTAGATCGCCTGGAGCGGCGAGTCGCCAGACCCGGTCGCTGGCCTGATCGGGGCGCGCCGCCTCCTCACCGACGGGCCGGCGACGATCCGGGCCCCGGCGCGGCCGTTCAGGACGTCGGGCCAGACGCGGACCTGCATTCCCGCGCGGTAGAGCGCGAGCAGGACACGGCCCATCTCTGCGGCGACCCGTTCGTCGGCGTAGGTCATCGAGCGTTCCGAGCTTCGGTGCTGCTCGGCACGGCGTCGGCGCATGAGTCCATCTTCCCACGCCCTGACGAGCGATCGCATCCTAGCGGGGAGGTCTGACTCTGCCAGTTTCCGACCCCTCGCCCGGGGCCGCACGTTTCGGGATTCGATCTCCTCGGAGCCGTGGAATCCCCTGTTTCTCCAGCGTCCCTCGCCATGTCCGGCACCGCATCCAGGCAAGGCGTTCCGGGCGTGCTGCGCCGCTCCACCGCGTCCAGGCCCGTAAGCGCCCAGCATCACAGCCCTCGGGGGCATGTCCGGCACTGCATTCCCGCATTCCGGCACCGCATTCCGGAGGCATGTCCGGCACCACATTCCATGTCCGGCACCACATTCCCTGCTGCGCCGCTCCACCGCGTCCAGGGCCCGTAAGCGCCCAGCATCACAGCCCTCGGGAGCATGTCCGGCACCGCATTCCGTAAGCGCCCAGCATCACAGCCCTCGGGAGCATGTCCGGCACCGCATTCTCGCGGGAGCATGTCCGGCACCGCATTCCGCGGGAGC
>DATKAL010000514.1:0-2878 GCA_035498135.1 Anaeromyxobacter sp. | reverse complement strand
CTGGTCGGAGAGGAGCGGCTCGAGGATGGTCCCCGAGCGCTGACACCGCCCGATGGCGAGCAGGTGGGGCTTCGTCCCGCGGTCGAGCCCCCGCTCGGCGATCAGCGCCTTCACCTGCTTGCGCGCCTCGAACCGGTCGAGCCCGGCGACCGGCCCGGCCTCGGCGGTCATCCTCCCGTCGGGACCGATGACCGTGATCTGCTGAAGGCCATGGCGCTTGCCGGTCTCGAAGTCGTTGAAGTCGTGGGCCGGGGTGACCTTCACCGCGCCGGTGCCGAACTTCGGGTCGACCAGGATCGCGTCGGCGACGATGGGGAATTCGCGGCCGGTGAGCGGGTGGCGGACCCGCTTGCCGACCACCGCCCGGTAGCGCTCGTCGTCGGGGTGGACCGCCACCGCGGTGTCGCCCAGCATCGTCTCCGGGCGGGTGGTGGCGACCACGATCTCGCCGCTCCCGTCCGCCAGGGGGTAGGCGAAGGACCAGAGCTCGCCGGGCTCCGCGTCCTTCTGCTCCACCTCGAGGTCGGAGAGGGCGGTGTGGCAGTCCGGGCACCAGTTGATGAGCTTCTTCTCCCGGTAGACGAGCCCCTCCTCGTGGAGGCGGACGAAGACCTCGCGCACCGCCCGGGAGAGCCCCTCGTCCATGGTGAAGCGCTCGCGCTCCCAGTCGAGGGCGGCGCCGAGCGCCTGGTGCTGCTCGCCGATCCGCGAGCCGTACTTCTCCTTCCAGGCCCAGACCCGGCGGAGGAACTCGGCCCGGCCGAGGTCGTGGCGGCTCGCCTTCTCGGTCCGCTTCAGCTCCTTCTCCACGATCATCTGGGTGGCGATGCCCGCGTGATCGGTGCCGGGGAGCCAGAGCGTGTTGTACCCGCTCATCTTCCGCCAGCGGATCAGGACGTCCTGGAGGGTGGCGGTGAGGGCGTGGCCGAGGTGGAGCGAGCCGGTCACGTTGGGCGGCGGGAGGACGATGGAGAAGGCGGGCCGGCCGCGATCCCGCTCGTCGCCGTGGAAGTACCCGCGCGAGCGCCAGAAGGGATACCAGCGGGCCTCGACCTCGCGGTGCTCGTAGCCCTTGGCGAGCTCGGCCTGGTTCTGTTCGTCGTTCGACACGTCGTCTCCGGTCCGGTGGGCCGCCTCCGCGCGGGAGGTCGTCCCTGCTGCCGGGCGGGACGGGCGCGTCGGGGGGCGGCGGAAGGTGTCGCGAGCGGTGGGGGCGGCTAGCCCTCGCGCTGCTTCACGAGCCGATCGAGGTTCTCGCGGATGATCGTCTCGGCCAGCTGGGGTACCACCTCCCAGACCACGCGCTCGATCACCTCGCGCGAGGCCTTCGAGAGGGCGTCGCGGAGCGCGGCCTCGTCGCCGGCGGGGGCGAGGGCGGCCGCGGCGGGGGCCTCGGGGCGGTGCCCGGTGCTGGCCGCCGGAGGCACGAAGTCGTGCAGGGGCGCGAGCTCGGCCTCCGCGGCCGGCTCCTCCGGGAGGGCGATGGGCGCCGGGGCGGGTGGAGGCGGCGCCGGCGGCTCGACGTCCAGGTCGAGGGCCAGGTCCACCGGCGCCGCGTGCAGCTCGGGCCGCGGCGGGACCGCCCGCGCGGGGGCGGGGGCCGGGGCGGGCGGCTCGTGGGCGATGTCGACGTCGCTCCAGTCGGTCTCCACGGCGGCGGCCGGCTCGGCGGGCTCGCCGACGTCCAGGCCGAAGGGGTCCTTGCGCGCCGGCGCGGCGGGCTGGGGGACCGGGGCGGGCCGGGCCGGAGGAGGCGGCGCGGGGCGGGCGGCGGCGGGCGGCATGGCGCCCGGAGGCGGACGCGCTCCGGGGGGCATGGGCACGCCGGGCCTGGCGCCGGGCGGGAACGGGCCGGGCGGGCGGGCCCCGGGAGGCACCGGGCCCGGCGGACGGGCGGCGCCCGGGGGGATGGGCCCCGGCGGCCGCGCTCCGGGCGGCAGGGGGGCGCCCGGCCGAGCCGCGCCGGGCGGGAACGGACCGGGGGGACGGGCGCCCGGAGGCACCGGGCCCGGCGGGCGCGCTGCGCCGGGCGGGAAGGGTCCGGGCGGACGGGCCCCGGGAGGCACCGGGCCGGGCGGGCGGGGCGCGCTTCCAGGCATCGGAGCGCCGGGGCGGGCGGCGGCGGGTGCGGGACCGGCGGCGGCCGGGCGCGGCGCCGCGGCGGGGGCCGCGGCCGCAGCCGGGCGGGGGATGACGCCGGGGGCGGCGACACCGGGCTTCCCCTCCACCAGCTCCTTCACCTTGTTGATGAGCGCCTGGCTCTCGAAGGGCTTGGCGAGGTGCCCGTCCGCGCGGGCGGCCCGGGCCCGCGCCTCGTCGAAGGCCTCGAACGTCCCGGCGAGGAGCAGCACCGGGATGTGGCGCAGCGAGGCGTCGGCCTTCACGGCCTCGCAGACCTCGTACCCGTTCCGCTTGGGCATCACCACGTCCGCGAGGATCACGTCGGGCCGGAGCTCGCGCGCCTTGGCGACGGCGTCCTCGCCGTTGTCGACCGAGGTGACCTTGTAGTCCTCGTTCGCGAAGGTGATGCCCACGACCTTCTGGATCGTGATCGAGTCGTCCGCGAGGAGGAGGTTCTTGGGCATGGGGCGCTTTCCGGGGGGTATGAAAGAGGATCGTATCCAGTAACCCTGCGCTTCGGCGAATGTCAAGATTTACGAGGTATTTCGAGGCATTTCGCGGTCTACACGCTGCCGAAGAGCGCGTCCCAGGGCGGACGCGCCACGTCCTCGTCGCCCTCGCCCACCCCGAGCACGCGGTCGGCCACCACGCCCACCCCGGCGCCCCCGGCGTCGAGCAGGAGCACGGTCCGCCCCTCGGCCGGCTCACCCCCGCCGTAGCGCACCGCCAGGTCCACCACCGGGTGGAGGGCGCGCCC
>DATKAL010000513.1:0-3462 GCA_035498135.1 Anaeromyxobacter sp. | reverse complement strand
GGTCTTCTGCGTCACCCCCACCACCACGTAGAGGAGCTGCCGCCGCGGATCGACCGCCACGCCGGTGGGCTTGTCGCCCACCGGGATCTTGAGGAGGAACTTCCCCGCCGGCGTGTACGCCCAGACGGCGTGGTTGACCATGTCGGAGATGTAGAGGTTCCCCTGCCCGTCGACGGCCACGTCGAACGGGCTCGCCGGCTGCTTCCCCTCGTCGATCGAGACCACCTCGAGCTTGCTCTCCCGGAGGTCCACCCGGATCACCCGCCCCACCGAGGCGCAGGTGACGTAGAGGAAGCGGCCGTCGGGAGAGAGCGCGAGCCCGGTCGGCTGCTGGATGACGGCGTCCGGGGAGGCCGGGATCACGACGCGCAGCGCGGTCTGGAAGCCGCCGGCGTTGAGGTCGTCCTCGCGGGCGAAGGCGCGGAGGAACTTGACCCGCGCCTTCTCCGGCGGGAGCGGCCAGACCACGTCCGGGCGCTGCTCGGCCTTGCCGCCGGCGCAGCCGGAGAGGAGGCCGGCGCCGAGGGCGAAGGCGAGGACCAGGCGCCGGCCGGGCGCGGGGAGGAGAGAGCTCGACATGGGTGCCTCGAGGATCGCGGGGATCGTTGCCTGGTTCATCGCACGGAGCCGGGCGGGGGACAACCCTGGCTATCGCCGCCTCTGCGTGGCGCCGCGCAGGGCGGGGAGCACGGCCGTGCCCGGAGAGTACGCGAGCGCGGCGTGGTCCTTCCCGTGGCAGGAGAGGGTGCAGCTCCCGCTCCCCGGGCCGAGCGCCTGGTAGCCGATGATCCCGGCCGACCCCGGCTTCACGATGGAGACGTCGAAGTCGATGAGGTGCGCGTTGGTCTGCGGCGACCCGGAGGTCGCGGAGATCCCGTGGGCGTTGTGGCAGGCGGAGCACGGAGCGTTCACCGTGACGCCGGCGTGGAGGCCGTGGAGGGCGGTGGTGCCCGCGGAGAAGGTGGACTGGGCGGAGAGGAGCTTGTCCCGGTCGTGGCACTTGTAGCAGAGGGCGTAGGCGGCCGGGCTCTCCGGGGTGTTGTCGGCGGTGGCGTAGCTCCGCTCGAGGAGGTGCGGGTAGATCGAGCCGTGCGGGCCGCGGGCCCCGACGCCCGCCACCCCCGGCGCGGCCGCGCTGGCGGTCGGCCCCGAGGCGAAGGCGCCCGGGCCGGTGTCCGAGGCGTGGCAGTCGCCGCAAGAGATGATCGAGGCGGGGGTGAGCGGGGCGCGGAGGCTCGGGACGGACGGGTTCCGGCCGGTGGTGAGCACCGGGTGGGCGGAGGCGGCGGTGGTGGCGAAGACGCGGCGCAGGTTCGCGTCGATGCGCGCCCGGCGGGCGGTCTCCGGGGGCAGCGGCCCGGCGCGCTGGGGCTGGTTCGCGCTGTCCGCGTGGCACTTGAGGCAGACCTCGTACTCGAAGCGAACCTGCGCGACCCGCTGGCCGTTCAGATCGATCCCCCAGACGCCCGTCAGGGCCCCGCCCACGCCGGGGGCGATGGCGGGCCGGTCGCCGGCGGCGTGCGGATCGTGGCAGTCGACGCAGGCCACGTGGCGCGGGGCGCCGGGGGAGACCTCCGGGAGCCGGCGCGAGGAGGAGGGGAGCCCCTCGCCCGCGTCGTGCACGCCCGGGGTCGGGGAGACGTGGGCGTAGGGCTTCGCCAGGTCCCGCCCGATCGGCTGGCGGGCGACGGTCCCGAAACCGTGGCAGCGCAGGCAGAGGGCGTCGTCGTCGTCGCGCGGCCGGGGCACGAGCTGCCCCTTGGGGTCGGCGCCGTGGCTCACGTGGCAGGCCATGCAGCCGGCCTCGCCCACCGACGTCCAGCCCTCGGTGTTGCCCGCGTCGGGCCCGAACGAGGCGGTGGACGTGGAGTGCGTGCCGCCCGCCGGGTCGACGACGGAGGCCTCGTGGCAGGAGAGGCAGATGGCGGAGCGCTCGCTCGGCTTGACCAGGAACTTGCCGCGGACGGGATCGCCCCGCTCCGCGTGCGGATCGTGGCAGGCGGTGCACTGGAGCTGGCCGCTCCGGTCGAGCCGGACCAGGTCGCCGCTCGGCGGGAGGTGGGTGCCGTCGGTCCGCACGGGGCGGAAGGAGACCGGGTGCGTGCGGCGGAGGTCGGTCCCGAGGTTGGCGGGCGACTCGGCCGGGATGGTGGCGACGGTGGTGGGGATGAGCCGGCCCTTCGTCTGGCCGACCGCGATCGTCCCGTCGTGGCAGGAGAGGCAGATTCGCGTGGCGCCGGTGGGCGCCCCCGGCCGCGCCTTCATCGTGCTGCTCTCGTAGGGCCGGTGGCTGGCGGTGATCTCCGGGCGCGAGCTCACCCCGGAGTGCGGGAGGTGGCAGAAGACGCAGGCGTTGGTCTCGGAGAGGGCGCGGATGGGCCCCGGTCCGCTGACCGACAGGTCGTGCTTGCTTCCGAGCACCGTGCCACCGGCCGCCAGGGCGGTGCCGCCCGCGAGCAGGAGGAGGAGGGCGGAGAGCTTCTTCATGGGCTGCCTCCCAGGATCTCGAACACCTGGACCCGGCCATTCTGGCTGTCCGCGACGTAGAGCCGCCCGCCCCCGATGGCCAGGCCTGCCGGCATCACCAGCGAGCCCGGGTCGGCTCCGGTGGCGCAGAGCTCGGTGTCGAAGGCGCCGTCGGCGCCGAACACCAGCACCACGTCCCGCTGCGCGTCGCTCACGTAGATCCGGCCCGCCCCGTCGACGGCGATCCCCTTCGGGCGGCCGAGGGTGGCGCGCGTCTCGCCGGCGACGCCGAACGCCCCGAGCCAGGCGCCCTCGGGCGAGAACCGGACCACCCGGAAGTTGAGGGCGTCCACCACCAGCAGGCTCCCGTCCGCCGCCCGGGCGATGGCGGTCGGGAAGTGGAGCTGCCCCTCCCCCTCGCCCAGGGCGCCGTACCGGGCGAGCACCCGGCCGTCGGGGGAGAGCACCACCACCTGGTGGCGCGGCGGATCGACCACGAAGAGCCGGTCGGCCTCCACCACCAGGCCGGTGGGCCGCTCCAGGACCCCCGCGCCCAGGGCCGTGCAGCGCCCGTCCGGCGCCCGCCGCACGACCTCCCCGGCGCCGCCGTCGGCCACCCAGAGCGCGCCGTCGGGCCCGAAGGCGACCGCCATGGGCGCCCGCCAGGCGCGCCCGCGGCACTCGAGCTGCTCGGCGCCGCGGGGGCCGACGCGGACCACGGAGGGCCGATCCGGGTCGGCCACCACGAAGGCGCCGTCGGGAGCCACGGCCACGCCGAAGGGGCGGGCCAGCCAGCTCTGCGGGCGCTCCGTCGCCTCCACGCCCGCCACGGTGTCGAGGACGCTCTGCCAGCCGGACGCGCCGGGGCCGGGGGAGGAGGGATCGGGGAAGAGGTCGACCAGCCGGACCCGGGGGGCGGCGGGAGCCTCGGGCCAGGCGACCGCGGGCAGGGGAGCCCGCGCCGGCGCGTGGGCGCAGGCTGCCGCCGCCAGGAGG
>DATKAL010000512.1:0-15689 GCA_035498135.1 Anaeromyxobacter sp. | reverse complement strand
GCCCTGGCCTTGATCGCGCCCAAGCCCCGGCCGCCGGCGGCGGCCGGCCGGCTCCTCCCCGAGCTCGCCGACGGCGTCCGGTTCGTGCTCCACGAGCCGCTCCTGCTCGGCGCCCTCTCGCTCGATCTCTTCGCCGTCCTCTTCGGCGGCGCCACCGCGCTCCTCCCCGTCTTCGCCCGGGACATCCTCCGGGTGAACGAGGTCGGCTTCGGCCTGCTCCGGGCCGCCCCCGCCGCCGGGGCGGTGACGATGTCGCTCGCCCTGGCGCGCGCCGGGGGCGTCCGCCGCCCCGGCCCCACCCTGCTCTGGAGCGTGGCCTTCTTCGGGGTCACCTGGATCGCCTTCGCCTTCTCCCGCTCCTTCGGCCTCTCCCTCGCCCTCCTCGCCGCGGGCGGCGCCCTCGACGCGGTCTCGGTGGTCCTCCGGTCCACCCTGGTCCAGCTGCGCACCCCCCCGGAGAAGATGGGCCGGGTGGCGGCGGTGAACAGCTTCTTCATCGGCTCCTCGAACGAGCTCGGCGCCTTCGAGAGCGGCGTGGCCGCCCGGCTGCTCGGGGTGATCCCCTCGGTGGTCTTCGGCGGGGTGATGACCCTCGCCACCGTGGCCGCGATCGCCTGGCGCGCCCCGACCCTCCGGCGGCTGGCGCGGATCGCGCCCGAGGCCGAGGCCTAGCCCTGCGCTGCGGCCGCCGGGCCGCCCCCCGCCGCGAGGCCGTCGAGCTCGGCGCCGGACCAGCCCAGCTCGTCGCACCAGCGCCCCCCGATCTGGCGGCGGATGGGCCAGGTCTGGTCGATCACCCCGGAGGAGAGGACCTCGGCGTTGCGCTCCCGGATCCCCGGGGCGAGCTCCGCCAGCGCCCGCTGCCGGTCACGCCGATCGGCGAGCACGTCGGCCTCGTCGACCAGGGCGGTGAAGGCCGTCGCGTCGTCGAGGCGGGCGTTGAACTGGGCCACCCGCGAGGCGGGGAACATGCCCACCTCGGCCTTGGCCTCGAGCACGTCCCGGATGGCCCGGTAGCCGAGGCGGAAGATCTCGCCCCGGGGGAGCCAGCGCGTCTCGTAGTTGATCCGCTGAACGGGCGAGGGGCGCAGCGCCGCGCGGCGGTGATCCTCCAGGGTCCGGTGGAAGACGCGGTAGCCGTGGGCCTCGGGCGCCTCGAAGAAGCGCGAGGCCGGGTCGAGGTTCGGGAGGAGCGGGCAGATCATGGGATCGGCGCGCCCGCGGAAGCGTTGCAGGAGCAGGCGGCAGTAGTCGACCGTCCCCTGCACCGAGCGCTCGTCCTGCTCCGGCATCCCCACGAAGTACCAGAGGTCCACCTTCTCCACGCCGAGCGCGAAGGCGCGCTCGAGCCAGGCCTCCAGCTCCTCGTTCCCGTAGGCGCCCCGCCCGATGGCGCGGGCCACCGCCGGGTCGTGGCTGTCGGGGGAGAGCGTGATCAAGGTCCGCTCGCTGGTCCGCACCATCCGGCGGAGGACCTCCTCGCCCGGCAGGTGGAAGTGCTCGAAGTTGATCGACTTGGCCCCGGCCAGCGCCAGCCCGGAGAGCAGGGCGGAGGTGCGCTCCGTCCCCAGGGTGTCGAGTCCCATGGCGTAGAGGTGGTAGCGGTCCACCCCTTGCTCCCGCCGCATGCTCCCGAGCTCGTAGGCGACCTGCTCCGCGGCGTTCAAGGCGAAGGCATGGGGGGTGCCGTACACCCGGCGAAAGGCGTCGCGGGAGCCGCCGCAGTACCCGCAGCCGAAGGCGCAGCCGGCGGTGTAGGTGGAGGTGATCTCCCGGAGCGACACCAGCGAGCCGCGGCGCGCCTCCGGCACCGCCGACCAGTCGATCCCGCAGCCGAGGGCCCGGGGGGCGTGGGTGAGCCCGTTGTCGACCACCTCGCCGGCGCGGGTCTTCCAGAGGAGGTTGGGGACGGCGCGGAGGGCTCCCCTCCCCCCGGCCTCGAGCGCGTCGAGGAGCATCGCCGTGGGCTCGAGGGTGTCGTAGCCCCGCATCACCAGATCGACCTGCGGGTACCGGATCAGCTCCTCCGCGTAGTAGGTGGCGGAGATCCCCCCGAGCACCAGCGGCAGGTCCGGGCGAAGGCGCTTCGCCTCCTCGGCCACCGCCAGGCTCCCCTGGGCGTGGACCAGCCAGTGGAGGTCGATCCCGAGCAGCCTCGTATCGAGAGCCCCGAGGACGTCGGCCAGCTCGAGGCGCGGGTAGCGGAGCAGGAGGGTGCCCAGGTTCAGGATCCGGACCGACCGCCCGCGGTCGCCGAGGTGGCGCTGTAGCCGCTTGAAGCCGAGTGGGAAGAACTCGTAGAGCGGGGTGATGGGGACGTCGCCGCTCGTCCCCAGGAAGGGGAAGTAGACGTCCCCGCGGTCGCGGAAGTCGTGGACCGCCGGAGGGTGGAGCAGGATCAGATCGGCGCGAAGCGTGGACAGGGCGGGTCGGCGCGGGGCGGACTGTGCGTCTTGACACACCACGAGTGCAGTCTACGCCAGGGCGCCCCGCCGCGCATCGTTCCGGCTCGACGCGCGCCCCGCCGCGCACGGCGCACGATGTGGGTTCTCTCAGAACCCGGCCTGCTGCGGCCACCCGTCACGGCTCGCTCGTCCCCCGGTAGAAGGGAGCCGGGCTCGCGAGCTCCGCCGCCGTCATCGGCACCACGTCGTGGCGGAGCACGCTCAGGGTCCCGTCCGGCTCGAGGGTCACCTTCCGGCAGTCGGCGAGGCGCACGATCCCCTGCTTGCGCAGGGCCGAGCGGAGCTCGGAGAGGGTGATGAGCTCGCGGCGCAGCGCGCCCAGGTGGACCTTCCCGTCGGTCACGATCCGGATGGGCCGGCCCTGGAGGACGTGCTCCACCCCGCGCCAGCGGTAGCTCGCCCAGCCGACCGCCCAGTTCAGGGCGACGAGCGTGACCGCGCTCACCAGCCCGCCGGTGAGCGAGTTGTCGCCCGCGTTGATCGAGTTCTGGACCGCGTTGGAGATGACGAGCAGGAGCACCAGGTCGAAGCTCGTCATCTGCGCGAGCTCGCGCCGCCCGGCCAGCCGGAGGGCGAGGAGGAGGAAGGCGTAGACCGCGACCGAGCGAAGGACGAGCTCGCCGACGTGGACGGCGGGGACGAGGAGGGATGGCATCGAGCGAGCATATCCCGCCCGCCCCCGGCCTCAGGGCCCCGGAACCCCCAGCGCCCTGGCCTGGAGCAGCTCCAGCACCAGGTCGCGGAAGGCGGTCACCTTGCGCGGCACGTGGCGCGCGGCCGGGGTGACGACGTAGAGGTTCCCGCCCGACCGCTCGTGGCGGGGGAGGACCCGGACCAGCGTCCCGGCGGCGACCTCGGGCTCGGCCACGAAGGCGGGGAGGAGCCCGATCCCGGCGCCGGCGCGGAGCGCGTCCCGCACGAAGAGGAGGTCGTCGCAGCGGATCCGACCCCGGGGCGCGACCTCCACCGGCCCGCGCGGCCCCTCCAGGCGGAACCGCTTCCCCTGGGGGGCGAAGATCACCCACTCGTGCCCCTCCAGGTCGGCCTCCGAGCGCGGCGT
Organism: Anaeromyxobacter sp.; assembly: GCA_035498135.1. Taxonomy (GTDB): domain Bacteria; phylum Myxococcota; class Myxococcia; order Myxococcales; family Anaeromyxobacteraceae; genus Anaeromyxobacter. The sequence goes on along the minus strand of DATKAL010000512.1, from coordinate 12,164 downwards.
GCCGCGCCGGGCGAGGTAGAGGGGCGAGGCGAAGAGCTGGAGCGTGAAGCGGGCCGCCCGGCGGGCGACCAGGCTCGAGTCCCGCAGCGCGGGCGCCACCCGGAGCGCCATGTCGAAGCCCTCCGCCACCAGGTCCACCACCCGGCCGGTGAGCACGAGGTCGACCGAGACCGCCGGGTAGCGGGCGGCGTAGCGGGTCAGCACCTCGGCGAGGAAGAGGACGCCGAGATCGACCGGCGCGGTGACCCGCAGCTCGCCGGCCGGCTCCTCCTCGGCGCGCGGCACCGCCTCGAGCGCCGAGCGCACCCCGCCGAGGAGGGGGGCGATCCGGTCGTAGAGGGCGGTGCCGGCGGCGGTGGGCGCCACCTTGCGGGTGGTGCGCAGGAGGAGCTGCACCCCGAGGTCGGACTCGAGCCGCGACACCGCCCGGCTCACCGAGGACTTGGGCAGCCGCAGCTCGCCCGCCGCGCCGGTGAAGCTCCGGGTGCGGGCCACCGCCTCGAAGGCGGCGAGCAGGTTCAGGTCCATCGTTCCTCCCATGCAACACTGATTTGCCTAGGCGAATATTGCGCCATATGTGGAACGATGACAAGACTCCCCCCGTCAGCGAGCACACCGGCCGCGCGCGGCGCGGACCGAAACGAAAGGAAGCAGACATGCCCGCCACTCCCTGGGACGTCGACGTCAGCCACTCCGCCATCCACTTCTGGGTCCGCCACATGGTCATCTCCAAGGTCCACGGCCGGTTCGCCCGCTGGTCGGGCGCGATCGCCCTCGACGAGCAGGACCTGGCCCGCTCCTCGGTCGACATCCGGATCGAGGCCGCCTCCATCGACACCCAGGTGGCCGACCGGGACGCCCACCTCCGCTCGCCCGACTTCCTCGACGTGGCGGTCCACCCCGAGATCGCGTTCAAGTCCCGGCGCATCGAGAAGGCCGGCGAGGGCCTCCGGGTGGTGGGCGACCTGACCCTGCACGGCGTCACCCGCGAGGTCGCGCTCGAGGCCGAGCTCAACGGCATCGGCAAGGACCCGTGGGGCAACACCCGGGCAGGCTTCTCCGCCCGGACCGCCCTGGACCGGCGCGACTTCGGGCTGGCGTGGAATGCCGCCCTCGAGACCGGCGGCGTGCTCGTGGGCGAGAAGGTCGAGATCACCATCGAGCTCGAGGCGGTGAAGAAGGCCGCCGCCACCCCCAAGGCCGCCTAGCCCCCCTCCCACGACGGACGAAAGGAACCGCCCATGAAGAAGCTCGCCCTGGCCCTCGCCCTCTCCCTCCCCGCCCTGGCGCTCGCCGCGCCGGAGGCCTGGACCATCGACCCGGCCCACTCGAGCACCGGCTTCGCGGTGAAGCACCTGGTCATCTCCACCGTCCGCGGCCAGTTCACCAGGACCACCGGGACGGTGAAGCTCGATCCCGCCGACCTGGCCCGCTCCTCGGTCGAGGCGACCATCGACGCGACGAGCCTCGACACGCGCGAGCCGCAGCGCGACGGCCACCTCAAGTCGCCCGACTTCCTCGACGTGGCGAAGTACCCGACCATCACCTTCCGCTCCACCAGGGTCACCCCGGCCGGGCCGGACCGGCTGGCCGTCACCGGCGACCTCACCCTCCACGGCGTCACCCGGCCGGTGACCCTCGAGGTGCAGGCCTCCCCGGAGGTGAAGGGGATGTTCGGCGAGATGCGGCGCGGGTTCACCGCCGTCGGCAAGATCGACCGCAAGGAGTTCGGGCTCACCTGGAACAAGGCGATCGAGGCCGGCCCGGTGGTCGGGGACGAGGTGACCATCGCCCTCGACGTCGAGGCGACCAAGGACCAGCCGAAGACGGCCGCGAAGTAGCGGCGACGGCGACGCGATGCCGGTGGGCCGCCGCGACCTCCTCCGCATGGGGCCGGCCGCGGCGGCTTCGCCGCTCCTCGAGAGGAGACGCGAGATGACGGACCAGGGAAGGGGTGCCGGCCGGATGCCGATCCTGTTCGTCGGCCACGGCTCCCCCATGAACGCCATCGAGGACAACGTCTGGAGCCGCGGCTTCCGGGGGCTCGCCCGGACCCTCCCGCGCCCGCGCGCCGTCCTCGCGGTCTCCGCCCACTGGTACGTGGCCGGCACCTTCCTCACCGACGCGGAGCATCCGGAGACCATCCACGACTTCGGCGGCTTCCCCGACGCGCTCTACCGGGTCGAGTACCCCGCCCCCGGCGACCCCGCCCTGGCCCGCCGCGTGGCCGGGCTCCTCGCCGGCCGGAAGGCGGCGCTCTCCGCGGAGTGGGGGATCGACCACGGCACCTGGAGCGTCCTCGTCCACCTCCTCCCGGCGGCCGACGTGCCGGTGGTCCAGCTCTCCCTCGACGGACGCCTCCCGCCGGCCGAGCACCTGGCGCTCGGCCGGGCGCTCGCGCCGCTCCGCGACGAGGGGGTGCTGATCCTGGCCAGCGGGAACCTGGTCCACAACCTGTCCGAGGCCTTCTCCGCCTGGCGGCGCGGCGACGCCGCCACCCCGCCCTGGGCGGAGCGCTTCGACGCCGGCGTGGCGCGCGCCCTGGCCGGCCGCGACCTCGCCTTCCTGGAGCGGGCCCTCTCCGGTCCGGACGGCGAGCGGGCGCACCCCACCCCCGACCACTACCTCCCGCTCCTCTACGCCTCCGGGGCCAGCGCCGAGGGCGACGAGGTCACCTTCCCCGTCACCGGCTTCGACATGGGCTCGCTCTCGATGCGCTCGGTCCGCTTCGGCTGAGCGGCCGCTCACCCGGCCGAGGCGGCGCGGATCACCGGGCGCGGCTCGACGCGCCTCCGCCGCGTGAACCGGTCGAGCCAGAGGTAGACCACCGGGGTGGTGAAGAGGGTGAGCACCTGGGAGAGGAGCAGCCCGCCCACGATGGTGATGCCGAGGGGGCGGCGGAGCTCGGCCCCGGCGCCGTGGCCGAGGGCGAGCGGCAGGGCGCCGAGGAGCGCCGCCATGGTGGTCATCATGATGGGCCGGAAGCGGAGCAGGCAGGCCTGGTGGATCGCCTCCCGCGTGCCGAGCCCCTCCCCGCGCTCCGCCTCGATGGCGAAGTCGATCATCATGATCGCGTTCTTCTTCACGATCCCGATGAGCAGGATCACGCCGATCAGCGCGATGATGCTGAAGTCGGTCCCGAAGAGCATGAGCGCGAGGAGCGCCCCCACCCCGGCCGAGGGCAGCGTGGAGAGGATGGTGAGGGGGTGGACGAGGCTCTCGTAGAGGACGCCGAGGACGATGTAGACGGCGATCAGCGCCGCGAGCACCAGGTACTTCTCGCTCGCCAGGGAGTCGAGGAAGGCCTGGGCGGTCCCCTGGAAGGAGGCGTGGACGCCGCCCGGGAGGCCGATCTGCCGCCCGGCCCGCTGGACCGCGTCCACCGCCTGGCCGAGCGCCACCCCGGGGGCGAGGTTGAAGGAGAGGGTCACCGCCGGGAACTGGCTCTGGTGATTCACCGAGAGCGAGGTCGCGCCGGCGGTGGCGGTGGCGATGGCCGAGAGCGGGACCTGCCCGCCGCCCGGAGTGGGGACGTAGAGGTGCCGGAGGTCCTCGGGCCCCTGCTGGAACTGGGGCTTCACCTCCAGCACCACGTGGTACTGGTTCATGGCGCCGTAGAGGGTGGCCACCTGCGCCTGCCCGAAGGCGTCGTAGAGGGCGGCGTCCACCGCCTTGGGGGTGATCCCCATCCGCGAGGCGGTGTCGCGGTCCACGTCCACGGTGAGCTCCAGGGCCTGGGTCTGCTGGTCGCTCGCCACGTCGCGGAGCTCGGGGAGGGTCTTGAGCTTCTCCATCATCCGCGGCGCCCAGGCGTTGAGCTCGTCGAGGTTCGCGTCCTGGAGCGTGTACTGGTACTGGGTCCGCCCCACCCGGCCGCCCATCCGCACGTCCTGGACCGACTGGAGGAAGAGCTGGATGCCCGGCACCCGGGCCAGCTTCGGCCGGAGCTCCCCGATCACCTGGTCGGCGTCGAGCTTCCGCGGCGGCCTGGGCTTGAGCTCGATGAAGACGTTCCCGGTGTTGAGCGTGCCGCCCCCGATGAAGGAGACCATGTGGTTCACGGCCGGGTTGGCCATCACCACCTGGTTCACCAGCTGCTGCCGCTCCATCATGGCGGGGAAGGAGATGTCCTGCGGGGCGTCCGAGATCCCCGCCACGCTCCCGGTGTCCTGCTGGGGGAAGAGCCCGTGCGGCACCGCCCAGTAGAGATAGACGCTCAGCACCGCGGCCCCGGCGGTGGCCGCCAGCATCAGCCGCTCGTGGCCGAGCACCCAGGTCAGCCCCCGGTCGTAGCCCCGGAGCATGGCCGCGAACGCCCGCTCCGAGGCGCGGTGGAGCCAGCCGTGCGCCTCGCCGGCGTCGTGCCGGAGGAGCCGGGCCGCCATCATGGGGGTGAGGGTGAGCGAGACCAGGGCCGAGACCGCGATGGCGATGCTGAGGGTGACCGCGAACTCGCGGAAGAGCCGGCCCACGATCCCGCCCATGAGCAGGAGCGGGATGAAGACCGCCAGGAGCGAGACGGTGATGGAGACGATGGTGAAGCCGATCTGGGCGGCGCCCTTCAGCGCCGCCTGGAGGGGCGGCTCGCCCGCCTCCACGTAGCGGCTGACGTTCTCGGTCACCACGATGGCGTCGTCCACCACGAAGCCGGTGGAGATGGTGAGCGCCATGAGGGAGAGGTTGTCGAGGCTGTAGCCGAGCAGCCACATGCCGCCGAAGGTCGCCACCAGGGCGAGCGGCACCGCCACGCTCGGGATCACGGTGGCCCGGGCGCTCCGCAGGAAGGCGAAGACCACCAGCACCACCAGGGCCACGCTGATCACCAGGGTCACCTGGACGTCGTGGACCGAGGCCCGGATGGTGGTGCTCCGGTCCATCGCCACCCGCACGTCGATGGCGGGGGAGATCGACCGGGTGAGGTCGGGGAGGAGCGCCTTCACCCGCTCGATCACGTCGATGATGTTGGCCCCCGGCTGCCGCCGGATCAGCATGATCACCGCCCGCTGCCCGTCGATCCAGCCGGCCACCCGCGCGTTCTCCGTCGCGTCGATGACGTGGGCGACGTCGCCGAGGCGCACCGGGGCCCCGTTCCGCCAGGCGATCACCAGCGGCCGGTACTCGGCGGCCTTCACGAGCTGATCGTTGGCGGCGATGGTCCGGGTCTGGAAGGGCCCGACGATCGCGCCCTTGGGCTGATCCAGGGTGGCGCCCGCGAGCGCGGTCCGCACGTCCTCCAGCCCCAGGCCGAGCCCGGCCAGCGCGGCCGGGTCGACCTGGACGCGCACCGCCGGCTGCTGCCCGCCGCCCACGAACACCTGCCCCACCCCGGGCACCTGGGCGATCTTCTGGGCCAGGACGGTGTTGGCGGTGTCGAAGACCTGCGAGAGCGGGAGCGAGGGGGAGGTGACCGAGAGGATCAGGATGGGGGCGTCGGCCGGGTTGACCTTCCGGTAGCTGGGCCGGGAGGGCAGGTTGGCGGGGAGGTCGCCAGCGGCGGCGTTGATCGCGGCCTGGACGTCGCGGGCGGCGGCGTCCACGTCGCGGTCCAGGTCGAACTGCAGGGTGAGGCTGGTCTGGCCGAGCGTGCTCGTCGAGGTCATCTCGGCGAGCCCGGCGATCCGGCCGAAGCGACGCTCGAGCGGGGTGGCCACCGCCGAGGCCATGGTCTCGGGGCTGGCCCCGGGCAGGCCGGCGCCCACGTTGATGGTGGGGAAGTCCACCCGCGGAAGGGGCGCCACCGGGAGCTGGGTGTAGGCGGCGCCGCCCGCCAGGAGGATGGCCGCGGCGAGCAGCGTGGTGGCGACCGGGCGCCGGATGAAGGGCTCGGAGATGTTCACGTGCCGCTCGCCGCCGCCCGGGGCTCCTCGGCGGCGGCCTTCTCCCGCTTCAGCCACCGGCCGAGCCGCGCCATGTACAGGTAGACCACCGGGGTGGTGTAGAGGGTGAGGAGCTGCGAGACCAGCAGACCGCCCACGATGCTGATGCCGAGCGGCCGGCGGAGCTCCGAGCCGGTGCCGGTCCCGAGGGCGAGCGGGATCCCGCCCAGGAGGGCGGCCATCGTGGTCATCATGATGGGCCGGAAGCGCAGCAGGCAGGCCTGGTGGATCGCGTCGCGGGTGGAGAGCCCCTGCTCGCGCTCCGCCTCGAGGGCGAAGTCGATCATCATGATCGCGTTCTTCTTCACGATCCCGATGAGAAGGATGATCCCGATGAGCGCGATGATGGTGAACTCGGTCCGGGTGAGCAGCAGCGCCACCAGGGCGCCCACCCCGGCCGAGGGGAGGGTGGAGAGGATCGTGATGGGGTGGATGGTGCTCTCGTAGAGCACGCCGAGGACGATGTAGACGGTCACGATCGCCGCCAGGATCAGGATCGGCTCGCTGGCGAGCGAGTCCTGGAAGGCCTGCGCGGCGCCGGCGAAGTCGGCCCGCACCCCCGGGGGGAGCCCGATGGCCGTGTCGGCACGCCGGATCGCGGCCACCGCCTCGCCCAGCGAGACCCCCTGGGCGGCGTCGAACGAGATGGTCACCGAGGGGAACTGGCCCTGGTGGTTGATGGCCAGCGGCGCGTTGCGGGTCTCGAAGCGGGCGATGGCGGAGAGCGGGACCGGATCGCCGGTCTGGGAGCGGACGTAGAGCCCCCCGAGCGCCTCCGGGCTCTGCTGGTGGTCGGGCTTGACCTCCAGGATCACCCGGTACTGGTTGAGCTGGGTGAAGATGGTCGAGACCTGCCGCTGGCCGAAGGCGTCGTAGAGGACGTCGTCCACCGCCTGCGGCTGGATCCCGAGCCGGGCGGCGGTGTCCCGGTCGATGGTCACCTTGAGCTGGAGGCCGTTGGACTGCTGGTCGCTGGCGACGTCGCGGAGCTCGGGGAGCGCCTGGAGCGCCGCCAGGACCTTCGGGCCCCAGGCCTGGAGCTCCTCCAGGTCTGCGTCCTCCAGGGTGTACTGGTACTGGGTGCGCGAGACCCGCGCGTCGATCTGGAGGTCCTGGACCGGCTGCAGGTAGACGGTGATCCCGGGGATGGAGGCGAGCCGCTCCTTGAGCCGGGCGATGATCGCCGCCGCCCCCGCCCGGCCGGACCGGGGCCTGAGGGCGATGGAGAGGCGGCCGCTGTTGGGCGTGGGGTTGGTGCCGTCCGACCCGATGAACGAGGCCACCGTGGCCACGTCCGGATCGGCCATCACCACCTCGGCCAGCGCCTGCTGCCGCGCCATCATGGCGGGGAAGGAGACGTCGGGCGGCGCCTCGGTGACGCCCATCAGCATGCCGGTGTCCTGCTGGGGGAAGAAGCCCTTGGGGACCAGGGCCGCGAGCACGCCGGTGAGGACCAGGGTCCCGATCGTCACCGCCAGGGTGAGCGGCTGGTGCTCGAGCACCCAGGCCAGGGTCCGCTGGTAGAGGGCCGCCATCCGCTCGAAGCCCCGCTCGAAGGCGCGGGCCAGGGGGCCGGGGCGCTCGTGGCCGCCGAGGAGGAAGGCGCTCATCATCGCGGTCAGGGTGAGGGAGAGGACCGCCGACACGCCGATCGCCACCGCCAGGGTGACCGCGAACTCCCGGAAGAGCCGGCCGATGATCCCGCCCATGAAGAGGAGCGGGATGAGGACCGCCACCAGCGAGACCGTGAGGGAGACGATGGTGAAGCCGATCTGCTTGGCGCCCTTGAGGGCCGCCTCGAAGGGCGGCTCGCCCGCCTCCACGAAGCGGGCGATGTTCTCGATCATGACGATGGCGTCGTCCACCACGAAGCCGGTGGAGATGGTGAGCGCCATGAGGGAGAGGTTGTTCAGGCTGTAGCCGAGCAGGTACATCACCCCGAAGGTGCCGACGAGCGAGAGCGGCACCGCGACGCCCGGGATCACCGTCGCCCGGAGGCTCCGGAGGAAGAGGTAGATGACGGCCACCACCAGGACCACGGAGAGCGCGAGGGTGAACTGGACGTCGTCCACCGAGGCGCGCACGGTCTCGGTCCGGTCGGAGAGGACCCGGACCTCCAGCCCCTGCGGGAGGGCCGAGGAGAGCCGGGGGATGAGCGCCTTGACCCGCTCCGCCACCTCGATCACGTTGGCGCCCGGCTGCCGCTGGACGTTGAGGATGATGGCCCGGTCGCGCCCCGACCAGCCGGCCAGCTGCGCGTTCTCCACCCCGTCGACGGCGTCGGCCACGTCGGCGAGCCGGATGGGCGAGCCGTTCTGGTAGGCGAGCACCAGCGGCCGGAAGCTCTCCGCCTTGTAGAGCTGGTCGTTGGTGGCGAGGGTGTAGTCCTGGCGGGGCCCGTCGAGGTTCCCCTTGGGCTGGTTGACGTTGGCCGCGGCCAGCATCGCGCGGACGTCCTCGAGGGTGAGCCCGGCGCCGGCCAGCGCCGCCGGATCGACCTGGATGCGCACCGCCGGCTTCTGCCCGCCGTTGATGGTGACCAGCCCCACCCCGGCCACCTGGGAGATCTTCTGCGCCAGGATCGAGTCGGCGTAGTCGTCGACCTGGTCGAGGGGGAGGCTGGGCGAGCTCACGCTGAAGGTGAGGATGGGGGTGTCGGCCGGGTTGCTCTTCGAGTAGGTGGGGGGCGCCGGGAGGGTGCGCGGCAGGAGGTTCGAGGCGGCGTTGATGGCCGCCTGGACGTCCTGCTCCGCGGCGTCGATGGAGCGGTCGAGCGTGAACTGGAGGGTGATCTGGGAGGTGCCGAAGCTCGACACCGAGGTCATCTGGGCGAGCGAGGGCATCTGCCCGAACTGGCGCTCGAGCGGGGTGGTGACCGCCGAGGCCATGGTCTCGCCGCTGGCGCCCGGGAGCGTGGTGGACACCACGATGGTCGGGTAGTCCACCTGCGGCAGGGCCGAGACCGGGAGCTGCTTGTAGCCGGCCAGCCCCGCGAGGAGCAGGCCGACGGTCAGGAGGGAGGTCCCGACCGGCCGCCGGATGAAGGGCTCGGAGACGCTCACGGGGCTCCGCCCCCGCCTCCCGCCCGCGGCGGGCCACCGCCGTCCCCCGCCATCGACGGGCCGCCGGGCCGGCCGGCGCCCGCCTCGGTGGGGGCAACCCTGGCCCCGGGCCGCAGCTGGTTCTGCCCGTCCACCACCACCCGCTCACCCTCGGCGAGCCCCTTCGCCACCAGGGCCACGTCGCCCTGGGTGGTGTCGAGGGTGATGGGGCGCAGGGCCACGGTCGAGTCCGCGCTCAACACGTAGACGAACAGGCCGCTCGGCCCGCGCTGGACGGCCGTGGCGGGCATGGTGAGGGCCCCGGCGCGGGTCTCCAGCCGCAGCCGGGCGTTGACGAACTGGTTCGGCCAGAGGACCCGGCGCGGGTTCGGGACCAGGGCCTTGAGGCGGATGGTCGAGGTGCTCTGGTTGATCTGGTTGTCGACCAGGGCGAGCTGGCCGCTCCCGAGCAGGGTCGAGCCGTCGCGGCTGTAGACGTCCACCTGGAGCGGCCCGCGGGCCAGCTGCGTCGAGACCGGGACCAGCTGGTCCTGGGAGAGGGTGAAGATCACGGCGGCCGGATCGAGCTGGGTCACGACCACGATCCCGTTGGTGTCGGCGGCGTGGACCACGTTCCCCGGATCGACCAGGCGGATCCCGGTCACCCCGTCCACCGGCGAGGTGATCCGCGCGTACTCGAGCGAGAGGCGGGCGGTCTCGATCGCCGCCCGGTCCATCTGCACCGAGCCCTCGAGCTGCCCGGCGGCGGCGACGTCGGTGTCGAGCTGCTGCTGGGCGATGAGCTTCTGCGCCACCAGCTGCCGGTCCCGGTCCACCGTGAGCTGGTCGCTCCGCAGCTGGGCCTCGTCCCGCGCCAGCGCCCCCTCGGCCTGGTGGAGCTGGGCCTCGAACGGGCGCGGGTCGATCTGGGCCAGCACCTCGCCCTGCCGGACCGCCTGCCCCTCCTTGAAGAGCACGGCCACCAGCCGCCCGTCGACCTGGGTCCGCACGGTGACGGTCCTGTTCGCCACGACGCTGCCGAGCCCCTCCAGGTAGATGGGCACGTCGCGCCGCACGACCTCGGCCACCGTCACGGGCACCGCGCGGGGGCCCGCCGGCGCCGCGCCGCGCGCCGGACCGCCGGAGCGCAGCCGCGCCACGAGCACCACCGCCGCGGCGGCCGCCGCGACCGCGCCCATCCACCACCACCGGAACCGCATCTCCCGACCTCCTCGCGTCCGACCCGGGCTGCGCGCCGCGGCCGCGCCGGCATCCTATGCCGCGCCGCGCGACGCGGGGGGCCGACGAGGGGGGATCCCGGAGGCCCTGCCTTACTCCTTGTCATGACAAGGGACACCGGTCACCGCCGCGGGTTAAAGGCGCTCCCCGCCGGGCGCCTGGGGCGGCCGCCGCTCGCCTGCCCGTCGGCTCTCCCTGGCGCCGCTCCGGATCGCGCCCCCGTACGCCACGAGCACGGGCGGGCCCCTCCCTCCGGACCTCCCCGCCAGCCCGGCGAGGGGCCTCGCCCGCGGGCCTATGATCGGCTCGAAAGGGGGCGCGGTCATGATCCCGTGGCTGAAGATCCTGTGCGCGCTGGACTTCTCGGAGGGCTCGCGCAGCGCGCTCGAGTACGCGGCCGACCTCACCCACCGGTTCGGCGCGGAGCTCACCCTGCTCCACGTGCGGGAGGCGCCGCGGCGCGCCGAGCTGCACATCCTGTCCCCGCCGGAGCTGGAGGCGGCGGAGGAGGCCGAGGTGGCGCGGGCGCTGGACCGCTGGCGCGAGGAGGCGGAGCGGCTCGCCGGCCGCCCCGTGCACACCATGGTGGCGAGCGCGCCGCCGGCCGAGGAGATCGTCCGCCTGGCGCGCGCCGGGAGCTTCGACCTGGTGGTCACCGGCACCCACGCGCGCAAGGGGCTCGGCCGGCTCCTGCTCGGCTCGGTGGCGGAGCGGGTGGTCCGCGAGGCGCCCTGCCCGGTGCTGGTGGCGCGGGCCCCGCCCGACGCCGGCGACTGACGCCGTGAGGCTCGACGAGCGCTCCGACGGCGCGCGGGTGCGGCTCCGGGTGGGCGATCGGCTCGAGCTCGCCCTCCCGGAGAACCCGTCCACCGGCTTCCGCTGGCAGTGGACCGAGCCGGGCGCCCCCGTCTGCCGGCTCGAGGAGGACCGGTTCGAGCCCGGCGGGCCGGGGGTCGGGGCTCGCGGCCACCGCCTGCTGGTGCTGGCGGTGGCCGGCCCGGGCGCGGCACGCCTGGCGCTCGTGCTCCGCCGCTCCTGGGAGCCCGAGGCCGCCCGCGCCTTCACCGTCGAGGTGGAGGCCGCCCCGGCTACTCCGTGACCCGGACGGTCCAGAAGTCGTCGGAGAGGTGCTCGTCGAGGAGGTAGGCGTAGGGCATGGTGAAGTAGCCCCGGAGCCCCCAGCCTCGCCCCCAGGAGTTGCGGACGATGAAGCGCTGCTGGCGGTCGTCGTAGCCGACCGCGAGGACGGCATGGCCCCCGAGCACCTTCTCGTTCCGGCCCGGCATCTGCAGCACGCCGGTCTTCGCCACCTCGGGCGACTCGAAGCCCTCGTAGACCGTGAAGCCGAGGACCCAGGGGAAGCCCTCCGCCAGGCAGCCCTTCATCTGCGCCACCGCCCGCGGGACCCTCTTGTAGAGGATCACCTGGTTCTTCAGGGCGAAGACGTGGCAGGGCTTGGGCGGCGCCACCGCGAACCGGGCGATGTCGTAGGGCCAGTCGTAGGGCTTGCCGGTGGCCGACTCCGGGCAGGCGCCGAGCTTCGCCACGACCTTCATGCCGTCGCGGATCTGGGCGCCGGAGTCCTGGTCCACCGTCCCCTCGATCACCCGCTCGCCGTAGTAGATGAAGAGCCGGGAGGGGATGAAGTCGGGCTTCTTCTCCTGGGCCCGGGCGAACTGGACCGCCGCCCCGATGGCGTTGGCGGTGCAGCTCCCGAGCTGGCCCTGGTCGTAGACGGGCGGCATCAGCCGCCGGAGGTCGACCCGGACCGGGAGCCCGCGCCGCGGGAGCGGCGCCGCGTACAGCGCGTCCCGGTGATCGGGCAGGTCGGGGATCCAGCCGTATCGCTTCACCTGGTATCGACGAGGCTCGGTCATGCGCCCTCCTCGGCCCGCGCCGCGCGGCGCGCTCGGCCATTCGCTGACGGTGAGCCATCGTACTTCCCGTGCACGGGCTTGGCGAGTCCTGTCGCGCGGTGCCTTGCTTCACTCCTAGGAGCGGCCCCGAC
>DATKAL010000511.1:0-4812 GCA_035498135.1 Anaeromyxobacter sp. | reverse complement strand
GTAGTTCTCGAGGTCGGCGGCGGCGCGCAGGAACCGGTCGTGCTCCTCCTTGAGGCGCTCGAGCGTCTCCCGGCCCTTCGCCTGGGAGAGCTCCAGCTGCGCCTCCAGGTTCCTTACCTGCCCCGCCAGGGCCTCGGCGCCCTCCCCGATCGGGGGGACGCCCTCGACCTGCACCTCGGGGGCAGCCGGGTCGGGGGCGGAGGCCTTCTCCACGGAGCGGAGCGCCTCCTCCACCGCGCCCGGCGGGATGTCGGCCTGGAAGGCCCCTTTCTCGTGGGTGTCGGCCATCGGAGTCGGGTGTGGGCCAAACCGGGCCGGGCCAGGACGGCGCCCGGAGCGAGCGAACCCGCATCATGTCACACGCGCTCGGGCTCGAACAAGCGTCCGCGCGACCCGGACTGCGCGTGCTTCCCTGCCCGCTATCCGCCCTCGGCCAGGGCGGAAAGGGCGCGGGAGAGCTCCCGGGCAGTGAGGTCCACGAGCGGGATCACCCGCGCATAGTTCATCCGCGTCGGCCCCACCACCGCCAGCGTCCCGAGCACCCGGTCGCCGCGGCCGTAGGGAGCGGCCACCACCGAGACGTCGGGCACCGCCGCGAACTCGCTCTCCGCCCCGATGAAGATCTGGACCTCCTGGGCGGTGAGCACGCGGTTCAGCACCCGGAGGATCCGGTCCTTCTCGGCGAAGGCGCGGAGCAGCACCCGCGCCTTCTGCACGTCGGAGAACTCGGGGGCGTCGAGGAAGCTGTCCTGGCCGTCGACCAGCACCTTCTCCCCGGCCGGCGCGTCGGAGAAGGTCTGCTCCGCCAGGGCGAGCGCCTTCTGCAGGAGGTCGTGGAGCGCGCTCTGGTCGGCCCGCATCTCCGCCAGGATCCGCTCCCGGAGCCCGGCGAGCTCCCCGCCCTGCGCCGCCTGCAGCTTCTCCGTGAGGTAGCCCGCCGCCTGCTCCAGCTCGGGCGGCTCCATGGCGAACTCGAGCTGCACGAGCTTGTTGGTCACCAGCCCGGCCTCCGAGACGAAGACCGCCAGGACCCGGTTCTCCCGCAGGCGCACGAACTCGATCCGCCGGACCGGATCGGCCTTGGGGCGGGGCGTCGTCACCACCCCGGCGTGGTGGGAGAGGGAGTGGAGGAGGTCGGCCGTGCCCTCGAGCAGGGTGGACACGTCGGGCGCCGCCGCCGCCAGCCGCTCGATCCGGTCCCGATCGGCGGAGGAGGGCGGGCGGATCTTGAGGAGGGTGTCGACGTAGAGCCGGTAGCCCTGGGCGGTGGGGATCCGGCCGGAGGAGGCGTGCGGCTTCTCCAGGAACCCGAGCGCCTCCAGGTCCGCCATCACGCTCCGGATGGTGGCCGGCGAGCACTCGAGCTCGTGGCGGGCGAGGAGGGGCTGGCTCGCCACCGGCTCCCCGGTCTGGATGTAGTCCTGGACCAGGGCGCGGAGGATCTCGCGCTCGCGCTTGTCCAGCTCACCGGTCGGCCCCGGCATCGACGTTCACCTACTCGCCGGAGAGGTGCCTCTCGGCCGCCGCGGAGAGGGAGCCGTAGCGGCTCGCCGCCAGCTCGCGCCAGCGCGCCGCCGCCAGCGCCGCGTCCCCCGCCTGCTCGGCCACCAGCGCCTCGAGGTGCACCCGCTCCTCGGGGTAGACGTAAGCGAGCTCGGCCCGCGCCGCCGCCCCATCGTCGAGCCGCACCGCCTCGCGGATCGCCGCCCGCGCCTGGTCGAGCTGGCCGCGGGCGTCGGCGAGGAGGGCCAGGGCGTACCAGGAGCCGGGCCGCTCCGGGTCGAGCCCGCGCGCCGTCTCGAGGTAGGCCTCGGCCGCCGCCGGGTAGCCGTCGAGCGCGTAGAGCTCGCCCAGGTTGAGGAGGGCGGCCTGCTGCTCCGGCGGGCTCCCGTGGGCCACCACCTCGTCGAGGAGCCGCCGGGCGGCCTCGCCGTGGCCCTGGACGAGGTAGGCGACCGCGAGGTCGTTCAGGGGAGCGAGCCGGTCCGGGTCCGCGGCCAGGGCCGCCTCGTAGGCGGCCCGGGCGCCCGCCGGGTCGCCCGCCCGGAGCTTCTCCGTGGCCGTCCCCCCCGGGGAGGCGAGGATCGCCACCACCGGGGCGGCCTCGTCGTTCGGGCGCGGCTCCGCCCCGCCGCAGGCGGCCAGGAGGGAGGCGGCGAGAGCCGCGTAGGCGGTCGAGCGCTTGATCGGAAGGTCCACGGTGCCCATGGTGCATCCGCTGGGCGGCCGGAGTGTAGCCACCGGACCCCGCCCCGATCAAGGAACGCGCGGGCGTCCTTGATATCCGCTGGTGGGGAGCGGTGAATCGCGGGGCTTCCGGGTCACCCGCCCCCGTCGGGGCTCGCTCACCTCCGCGGCGGGGACTCACCGGCCCGCTCGCCCGGCGGGGCGAGCTCCGGGATCGCCGGCGAGCCCGTGCCTGTGGCGCCGCTTCGCCGTGACAGGGCGGGGGCCCGCCCCTAAGATGCCGCCCCCGATCCCCCGAGTCGTCCCCGTGCCCGCCGTCGAGAGCCCCACCCACAGCCTCCGCGCCCGCGTCCGCCGGGCCTTCGAGGAGGGCCGGCGCGCAGACCTCACCGGCCTGGTGGGCGCGGCGCGGGGCCTCCTGCTCGCCGAGCTCCTCGGCCCCGGGCCCGGCCGCCCGGCCGCGTTCCTCGCCGTCGCCCCCGACGAGGAGGCGGCGGAGAGCCTGGCGCACGACCTCGCCTTCTTCCTCGGCGCCGGCGCGGTCGCCCGCGTCCCCGCCGACGCGGTCCTCCCCTACGACGACCTCTCGCCCGATCGCGGCCAGGAGCTCGAGCGGCTCGCCGCCCTGGCCCGCCTCCACCTGGCGCCCGCGGAGGTCCGGGCGGTGGTGGTCTCGGCGCGGGGGCTCGCCCGGCGGGTGATCCCGCGGCGGGTCCTCGAGGCGGGGGCCGACCTCCTCGGCCGCGGGGTCACGATCGAGCGCGAGGCGCTGGCGGAGAAGCTGGTCCGGCTCGGCTTCACCCGCACCCCGCTGGTCGAGGACCCCGGCACCTTCGCCGTCCGGGGCGGGATCGTCGACCTGTGGAGCCCCGCCGACCGCGCCCCGGTCCGGCTCGAGTTCTTCGGCGACGAGGTGGAGAGCTGCCGGCGCTTCGACCCCGAGTCGCAGCGGAGCGGGGAGGAGGTGGGGGAGGTGCTCCTCTGCCCCGCCCGCGAGGCCCTCTTCACCGACGAGGGGAAGCAGGCCGCGAAGCAGGCGGTCCGGGACGCGGCCGAGCGGGTGGCCCGCCCCACCTCGCGGGTACGGGAGGTGCTCGAGGCGATCGACGCCGGGACGCCGTTCTTCGGGATGGAGGCGCTCCTCCCCGGCTTCCACCCCGGTGGCCTCGGCACGCTCTTCGACCTCCTCCCGCCGGGGACCGCCCTCTACCTCGACGACGCCGCCGGGGTGGAGGAGGCGCTCGCCGACCTCGACCGGGAGCTCGCCCGCGAGCACGAGGCCGCCCTCCGCCGGGAGGAGCTGGCCCTCCCGCCCGAGGCCCACTTCCTCCCCGGCCCGGCCGCGCTCGCCCGGGCCCTCGACCGGCCGGCGGTGGTCCGGCACCGGGTCTGGCTGGGCACCGGCGAGCCCATCCGTCTCGCCCAGGAGGAGACCGCCGCGATCCGCGGCGAGATCGAGGCGGCGCACGGGGACGAGGGGGCGCTCGCCCCGCTCAGCCGCCGGCTCGAGGACTGGCGGCGGCGCGGGCTCGCGGCGGTGATCGCCTGCGGCTCGCCCTCCTCGTCGGAGCGGCTCCGGCGCCTCCTCGAGGACCGGCGGCAGCAGGCGCGGGTCCACCCCGGCCCGCTCGGCGATCCGCAGGCGCTCTACGACCCGGCGGTCCACGCCCACGTGCTCTCGGGCGAGATCTCGGCCGGCTTCGTCGACGCGGAGGCCGGGCTGGCGCTGGTCTCCGACGAGGAGGTCTTCGGCCGGCGGGTCCGGAAGAAGGCGCGCCGGGCGGCGGACGAGAACGCCTTCGCCGCCGCCTTCCGGGAGCTCGACGAGGGCGACCTGGTGGTCCACGTCGAGCACGGGATCGCCCGCTACCTCGGCCTCACCAAGATGCAGATCCGGGGGGTGGAGGGCGACTTCCTCGTCCTCGCCTACGAGGGGGCGGACCGGCTCTACCTCCCGGTGGCCAAGCTCCGGCAGGTGCAGAAGTTCACCGGCGCCTCCCCGGAGACGGTCCGGCTGGACCGGCTGGGGGGGCAGTCCTTCGCCCTGCGCAAGGCCCGGGTGAAGGAGCAGCTCCTCAAGATGGCCGCCGAGCTCCTCGACATCTACGCCGCCCGCGCCGCCCACCCGGGCTTCGCCTTCCCCGAGGCCGACGAGGTCTACCGCGAGTTCGAGGCCGAGTTCCCCTGGGAGGAGACGCCCGACCAGGCGAAGGCCATCGAGGACGTGCTCCGCGACATGCGCAAGGGGCGGGCCGGCGCGCGGGCCCCGGGAGCGGAGGGCGGGGGGGAGGGGAAGCCGCCCATGGACCGGCTGGTCTGCGGGGACGTGGGCTACGGCAAGACCGAGGTGGCGATGCGGGCGGCGATGCTCGCCGTCCTGGCGAGGAAGCAGGTGGCGGTCCTCGTCCCCACCACCGTCCTCGCCGCCCAGCACGAGCGGACGTTCCAGGAGCGGTTCAAGGGGTACCCGGTCCGCATCGAGGCGGTCTCCCGGATGAAGAGCGCCGAGGAGGTCCGCGCGGTGCTCAAGGACGCCTCCGCCGGCAAGGTGGACGTCCTCGTCGGCACCCACCGGCTCCTCGCCGCCGACGTCGCCTTCAAGGACCTCGGGCTGGTGGTGGTGGA
>DATKAL010000510.1:0-2159 GCA_035498135.1 Anaeromyxobacter sp. | reverse complement strand
CGGGGGTGGCCAGGGAGGGTGTCCATGGTGCCCGCCGTCGGTCTGGCCGTCCCCGTCGCGATCGTCGTCCTCTGGTTCCTCTCCGGGATCCGGATCATCAACGAGTACGAGCAAGGCGTGGTGCTCCGCCTGGGCCGCTTCGCCGGGGTCCGGACCGCCGGCCTCCAGTGGATCATCCCCTTCATCGACCGGATGATCGTCATCGACATGCGCGTCACCGCCGAGCAGGTGCCGCCGCAGGACGTGATCACGCGGGACAACGTCTCGGTGAAGGTGAACGCGGTCATCTACTTCCGGGTGATGAACGCCGACAAGGCCTTCCTCCAGGTCACCGACTTCCTCTTCGCCACCAGCCAGTTCGCCCAGACCACCCTCCGCTCGGTCCTCGGCCAGGTGGAGCTCGACGACCTCCTCAGCCAGCGCGACAAGATCAACCGGCAGCTCCAGGAGATCATCGACCGCCACACCGAGCCCTGGGGGGTGAAGGTGACCGCGGTGGAGGTGAAGCAGGTCGACCTCCCCGACGAGATGCGGCGGGCGATGGCGAAGCAGGCCGAGGCGGAGCGCGAGCGCCGCTCGAAGGTGATCGCCGCCGAGGGCGAGTTCCAGGCCGCCGAGAAGCTCGGGCAGGCCGCCGACGTGATCGCCCGCTCCCCCGGGGCCCTCCAGCTCCGCTACCTCCAGACCCTGGTCGAGATCTCGGCCGAGAAGAACTCCACCATCGTCTTCCCGCTCCCCATCGACATCGTGCGGCCCTTCCTCGAGGCCGCCCAGGCCAAGCTGCCGCCGCCGAGGTAGCGGCCTCGCAGCCCGGCCAGGATCTCGCCCCGGGGCGAGGTCCCGGCCCGGCTCATCACCGGGGTGGGAGGAGGGGCGCGCGCAAGCGGCCCCCCGGGCCCTGCACGTCCGGTTGACGGGCGCGCGCGCCGGTCCCTATGTTCGGGGCGGCCCGGGGTCCCTCGGGCTGGTCCTGCCAGCGAGGTCGTCATGTCCGGACGCGAGGTGGTCATCGTCGGGGCGGCGCGCACGCCCATCGGCTCCTTCCTCGGCTCCCTGGCGGCGCTGCCCGCGCCGCGGCTCGGGGCGGTCGCGATCCGGGCCGCGCTGGAGCGGGCCGGGATCGAGCCCGGCGCCGTGGACGAGGTGGTGATGGGCAACGTCCTCCAGGCGGGCGTCGGCCAGGCCCCCGCCCGGCAGGCGGCGCTCCTCGCCGGCCTCCCCGAGAGCACCCCCGCCTGGACGCTCAACAAGGTCTGCGGCTCCGGGCTCAAGGCGGTGATCTCCGGAGCCCAGGCGATCGCGCTCGGGGACGCCGAGGTGGTGGTGGCGGGAGGGATGGAGTCGATGTCCAACGTCCCCTACTACGACCGGGCCGCCCGCAGCGGCGCGCGGATGGGCAACGTGGAGCTCGTGGACGGGATGATCCACGACGGCCTCTGGGACGTGTACGGCCAGCAGCACATGGGGATGTGCGCCGAGCACTGCGCCTCCACCCAGGGCATCTCCCGCGCCGCCCAGGACGAGTACGCCGTCGAGTCCACCCGGCGGGCGGTCGAGGCCTGGAAGGCGGGGGCGTTCCGCGCCGAGATCGCCCCGGTCGAGATCGAGGGCAGGAAAGGGGAGCGCACCGCGGTCGCCGAGGACGACGGCCCGAAGGGCGCCCGGCCCGAGAAGGTGCCGACCCTGAAGCCGGTCTTCAAGAAGGACGGGACGGTGACGGCGGCCAACGCCTCCTCCATCAACGACGGCGGGGCGGCGGTGGTGCTCATGTCCGCGGAGCGGGCCGAGCGCGAGCGGCGGCCGGTGCTCGGACGCCTGCGGGCCTGGGGCGGCGCGGCCCGCGCCCCGCTCGAGTTCACCATCGCCCCCGCCGACGCGATCCGGCGCACCCTGGAGCGCGCCCGGATCGCCACCCGGGACGTCGACCTCTGGGAGATCAACGAGGCCTTCGCGGTGGTGTCGATCGCCAACAACCAGCTCCTCGGCCTCGATCCCAGGACGGTGAACGTCCGGGGCGGGGCGGTGGTGCTCGGGCACCCCATCGGCGCCTCGGGGGCCCGGATCCTGGTCACGCTCCTCCACGCCCTGCGGGACCTGGGGAAGCGGCGCGGCGTGGCCTCGCTCTGCATCGGGGGCGGGGAGGCGGTGGCGGTGGTGGT
>DATKAL010000509.1:0-2187 GCA_035498135.1 Anaeromyxobacter sp. | reverse complement strand
CTCGGGGCTCATGGCCGCGCGGACGCCGCCGCAGCCGTAGTGGCCGCAGACGATGACGTGCCGTACCCGCAAGACCTCGATCCCGTACTGGAGGACCGAGAGGCAATTCAGGTCGGTGTGCACCACCACGTTCCCCACGTTGCGGTGGACGAAGATCTCGCCGGGGAGCCGCCCCACCACCTGGTCGGGCGGGAGCCGGCTGTCCGAGCAGCCGATCCAGAGCAGCTCGGGGCTCTGGGCCCGCACCAGCCGCTCGAAGAACCCCGGGTCCCGCTCGCGCATCCGGGCGGCCCAGGCCCGGTTCGCCTCGAAGCACTGCTGGAGCACCTTCATCCCGGCCTCCGCGCGCTCCGGACGCGATGGGAAGGCGCCCGGGCGGACCTGGAGCTTAGGCCGGGAGCGGGCGGCGCGAAACCGCCGGATTCGCGGCGCGCGCCGGAGAGATCACCGGCCCGGGGCCTCCAGGGCGGCGACCGGCTCCCCCGGGGGAGCGCTCACCGGGCACGGCATGGCCCCGCGGGATCGGCTAGGCTCCGGGCGTGACGACCTCCTCCCTTCGCTCGACGGCGCTCTGCGGGGCGCTCCTCCTCCTCGCCTGCCAGACGGGCCGGCCCTCCGGCGCGGCCGTCCCCGCCGCCCCGGTCCAGTCCGCGGCGACCCTCTTCGTCCGCGGTACCCTCGTCCTCGCGGACGGAAGCACGCTCGAGAGCGCGGTGGTGGAGGTCGAGGGGAACCGGATCGCACGGGTGGGGAGCGCCGCGGAGATCGACGTGCCGCCCGGGGCGGCCGTGATCGGCGGCCCGGGCGCCTTCGTCATCCCCGGCCTCATCGACGCCCACGTCCATTTCTTCCAGTCGGGCGGGCTCTACACCCGCCCGGACGTGATCGATCTCACCGCGCGCGTCCCCTACCGCGAGGAGGTCGAGCGGGTCCGGGCCGCCCTCCCGGAGACCTTCCGGCGCTACCTCCGGGCCGGCATCACCTCGGTGGTGGACTTCGGCGGGCCGCTCTGGAACTTCGAGGTCCGTGACCTGGCCGCCCGGACCGCCCTCGCGCCGCGGGTGGAGGTCGCCGGGCCGCTCCTCGCGTCGGTGGCCCGGCCGCAGCTCGACCTCGGCGATCCGCCGATCGTGAAGGTCACCGAGCCGGCGGCGGCGCGCGAGCTGGTCCGCTCCCTCGCGGCCCGGAAGCCCGACTTCGTGAAGCTCTGGTGGGTGGTCCCCCCGGATCAGACCGCGGCCAGCTGGGCGGAGGTGGCCCGCGCCGCCGTCGAGGAGTCGCACGCCCTCGGGCTCCGCGTCGCGGTCCATGCCACCGAGCTGGAGACGGCGCGGGCGGCGCTCGAGGCCGGCGCCGACGTGCTCGTGCACAGCGTCGTGGACGCCGACCTCGACGAGGGCTTCGTCCGTCTCCTCAAGGAGCGCGACGTCCCCTACGTCACCACGCTCGCGGTCTTCGGCGGCTACGCCCGGGTCCTGAACCACGAGGTCCAGCTCTCCGGCGCCGACATGGAGCTCGCCAGCCCGGCGGTGGTCGCCACCGTGCTCGAGCCCTTCGAGACGCCGGCCGGGAAGTACCGCAAGCCCATCGGGCCGGAGGCCGGGCGGAACGCGCGCCGCCTGGTCGAGGAGGGCGTCACGGTGGCCGCGGGGAGCGACGCCGGGAACATCGGGACCTTCCACGCCGCGGGACTCCACCGGGAGCTCGAGCTCCTGGTGGAGAGCGGCCTCACGCCCGCCCAGGCCCTCGCCGCAGCCACGGTGGGCGCGGCCCGGGTGATGGGCCGGACCGACCTGGGTGCGGTCGAGCCGGGGAAGACCGCGGATCTCCTGGTGCTCGACGCCAATCCCCTCGCCGACGTCCGGAACGCCCGCCGGATCCGGTTCGTGGTGAAGGACGGGGTGGCACGCCGCCCCGAGGAGATCCTGCCCCGCACCGCCGCCGACGTCGTCCAGGCCCAGCTCAACGCCTACAACGCCCAGGACCTGGAGGCGTTCCTCTCCACCTACGCGGACGACGCGGTGGTGGCGAGGGCGAGCGGCGACGAGGAGCCGACCGCGGGGAAGCTGGCCCTCCGGGAACGCTACGGGCGGCTCTTCCGCACCTACCCGGCGAACCGGGCCCGGATCGCCGAGCGGCGGACCGAGGGCGAGGGCGTGGTGCTCGAACACGAGATCGTCACCGGCC
>DATKAL010000508.1:0-6272 GCA_035498135.1 Anaeromyxobacter sp. | reverse complement strand
GGGCGCGCCGCCCGGCGACGACCCATACCCCGGGCGGCGGCCCTTGAACAGCGCCGGCCCGGGACGCGCGCCCCCCGGGGCGCAGAAGCCTGGAGGAGCGCGGGGATGCGCATCATCGTGGCGGGATGCGGCTGGCTCGGGACGGAGGTCGCGCGCCGGCTCCTGCAGCGCGGAGACGAGGTGGTCGCCATCCGGCGCGGCCCGGCCCGCGCCGAGGCGCTGCGGGCCCTGGGCGTCGAGCCCCTGGCGCTGGACCTGGCCGCCCCGGGCGCGGCCGCCCGGCTGCCCGCCGGGGACGCGATCGTGGCCTGCCAGTCGGCCTCCGGCGAGGACGCCGCCTCCTACCGCGCCGCATACCTGGACGCGAACCGGGCCCTGCTCGCCGCGGCCGCCAGGACCGGGGCGACCCTCGTCTACACCGGCTCGACCGGCGTCTTCGGCCAGCAGGACGGGTCCGAGGCGGACGAGGGAACGCCCCCCGCCCCGGCCGGGGCGAACGCCGAGATCCTGACCGAGGCCGAGGCGCTGGTCCGCGGCGCGGGGGGCCGGCTCCTCCGCCTCTCCGGGCTGTACGGGCCAGGCCGGATCGGGATCGTCGAGCGGGTCCGCTCCGGGAGGCTGGCGCTCGGGCCCGGGGACGGGGCGTGGATGAACTTCTGCCACCTCGAGGACGCGGCCGCGCTCGTGCTCGGGGCCCTGGATCGGGGCACCCCCGGGGCCGTCTACCACGGCAGCGACGCCGAGCCGACGCGGCGGCGGGACGTGGTCGCCTGGATCGCCCGGCGGACCGGGGTGGATCCCCGGGCCGGGCCGGCCTCCGCGGGGCCGGATCGGCGGATCCGCGCCGACCGGACCCGGGCCGAGCTCGGCCTGGCGCTCGCCTTCCCGTCCTTCCGCGAGGGGCTCGAGCCGCTGCTCCCGCCGCGCTCGCCCGCCGGCCACCGGGGCGGCTGACGGGGTCGCCGCCTCCTCAGCGGCGGCGGAGGGCGGCGGCCACCACCTGGCCGGCCGCGACCAGCTCCGCCTCCGGGCGCAGGTCCTCGGGCCGCCCCTCGAAGCAGCGCCGGCCCCGCAGGCGTTCCGGGGTGTCGGCGTAGCGCGGGACGAGGTGGAGATGGAAGTGGCGGAGCACGTCCCCGATGGCGAACGCGTACACGTGCTCCGCCCCGAGCGCGGCGCGCTGGGCGGCCATCACCCTCGCGGTCAGCGGGCCGAGGGCGGCGAGCTCGGCCTGGCCGAGGTCGTACCAGGCCCGGGCGTGGCGTTCGCTCGTCAGGACCAGCCAGCCGCGGAGCGGGGAGGGGTCGGCGAGGAGGTGGAGGGCGAAGCCCGCCTCGCGGAGCAGGATGCCGCCTTGGACGGGGAGGGCACCCCGCAGGAGTTCACAGGCGGTACAGGGAGGGGAGGGGGTCACCGAGGGCTCCGATGCGGCAGGGTGCCGCGGAAACGCGGGTGAGGCGCGCGAGGGCAACCACGGCCCCGGACGGAGGAAGTCGCCAGGACGCAGTATCCAACCAAGCGTTATATCGAATCGATTGCGCGCCCATCGCCGGCACTCCCCTACGGGGGCTTTCGGCTCGACGTCGAAAGGAGCAGGTTCACCCGACCCCGATCTCCTGAAGTGGGAATGGTCGCGCCGCTCGCCTGTTTCTGCCCACGCCGCCATAGAGGGATCCACGGTGCACACCCTGCCCAACCCGACGCCGCTCGCGACGCTCATCCGCTCCGAGACCACCGTCTCCGGACACCGGAACCTCTACTGCCTGCACTACGACGCCTGCCTGGACGTCGCGGTGAAGCTGGACTGGGACAGCTGGTCCTGCGAGAAGTGCCCGCTCTTCCGCATCCAGGAGGCTCCCCGGGCGTTCGCCGGCAACTTCGCGAACGACCGCCGGGGTCAGCAGCACTGACGGTCACGTTTCGGCGCCTGGCTCCTCCCTGCACGGAACCCTCCTTCGCCCCGGCCTGCCTCGGGCATGGCGCCGGGCGGGGGTCCGCCCTAGGATTGCGCCGCCATGAGACTTCCTCTCGCCCTGCCCCTCGCCGCAGCCCTCCTCGCCGGTGCCGCGCCCGCCTGGTCCTCCCCGCCAGGTGCTCCGTCCGCCCCCGCCCCCTCGGCGGGCTCCGCCGCGGGCCCGGCGGAGGCCAAGGCCTTCGCCGACCGGGCGAACGCCGACCTGAAGCGGCTCCTCTCCCGCTCGACGACGGCCGACTGGATCAAGTCGACCTACATCACCGACGACACCGAGCGGAACGCCGCGGCGATGAACGAGGACCTGATGGCCTACCTGTCCTCGAGCATCAAGGAGGCTGGGCGCTTCGCCGGCGCGCGCCCCGATCCGGAGACGGCCCGGATGCTCCTCCTGCTCCGGCTCTCGTCGCCGCTCCCCGCCCCGAGCGATCCGGCCAGGCGGAGCGAGCTGGCGGGCATCGCCGCCCGGCTCGAGGGGATCTACGGCAAGGGCAAGTGGTGCGGCCCGCCCGGCGCCGGGGAGGGGAAGGCTCCTTGCCGCGACCTCCTCGACCTGGAGCAGGTGCTCGCCAAGAGCCGGAGCTACGACGAGCTGCTCGACGCCTGGACCGGCTGGCACACCATCTCCCGCGAGATGCGGCCCCTCTTCGCGCGCTTCGTGACCCTGGCCGACGAGGGGGCGCGAGAGATCGGCTTCTCGGACCTGGGCGAGCTCTGGCGCTCCGGCTACGACATGCCGCCGGACGCCTTCTCCGCCGACGTCGAGCGGCTCTGGGGCGAGGTGAAGCCGTTCTACGATGAGCTCCACTGCTACGTCCGGGACCGCCTGCAGAAGGTCTACGGCAAGGACCGGGTGCCGGACGGCAAGCCCATCCCGGCCCACCTCCTGGGCAACATGTGGGCCCAGGAGTGGACCAACGTCTACCCGCTGGTCGAGCCGTTCCAGGGGCAGCCCTCGCTCGACGTCGACGCCGCCCTGACCGCCCAGCAGTGGGACGCGGTGCGCATGGCCAGGACGGGCGAGGCGTTCTTCACCTCGCTCGGGCTCCCGAAGCTGCCGGCCAGCTTCTGGGAGCGCTCCATGCTGGTGAAGCCGCGGGACCGGGAGGTGGTCTGCCACGCCAGCGCCTGGGACCTCGGCTTCGAGGGCAAGGACCTGCGCGTCAAGATGTGCATCCGACCGGTCGAGGAGGACCTGGTCACCATCCACCACGAGCTCGGCCACGACTACTACTTCATGGCCTACGGGGGGCTTCCGCTCCTCTTCCAGGCGGGCGCCAACGACGGGTTCCACGAGGCCATCGGCGACACCATCGCGCTCTCCGTCACCCCCGGCTACCTGAAGCAGCTCGGGCTCATCCAGGAGGTGCCCAAGGACGAGAAGGGGCTGGTGAACGTCCAGATGAAGCGGGCCCTGGAGAAGGTGGCCTTCCTCCCCTTCGGCAAGCTCATCGATCAGTGGCGGTGGGAGGTGTTCTCGGGGAAGGTCGGCCCGGACCGGTACAACGCCGCCTGGTGGGAGCTGCGCCGGAAGTACCAGGGGGTGGACGCCCCGGTGCCGAGGAGCGAGGCCGACTTCGATCCGGGCGCGAAGTACCACGTGGCGGCGAACGTGCCTTACACCCGCTACCTGCTGGCCCAGATCTACCAGTTCCAGTTCCACAAGGCCCTCTGCGACGCCGCCGGCTTCAAGGGCCCGCTCCACGAGTGCTCGATCTTCGGCTCGAAGGCGGCGGGGAAGAAGCTCGAGGCGATGCTCGCGCTCGGCGCCTCCCGCCCGTGGCCGGAGGCGTACCGGGAGATCACCGGGACCACCCGGCCCGACGCCTCGGCCCTGCTCGAGTACTTCGCCCCGCTCCGGAGGTGGCTCCAGGCTCGGACGCAGGGGCTGCGCTGCGGCTGGTAGCGGCCGGCTACGCCTCGCCCCGCAGGATCGGGTCGAGCCGGCCCTCCCGGTCGAGCGCGTCGAGGTCGGAGTAGCCGCCGAGCGAGCGCTCGCCGGCGAAGATCTGCGGGACGGTCATCTGGCCGGTGTGCTCCACCAGCCAGGTCCGCAGCTCGTCCTTCCCCTCGACCGAGATCTCCTCGAAGGCGACCCCCTTCCGGTCGAGGAGCCGCTTGGCGCGCACGCAGAACGGGCAGTTCTGCTTGGTGTAGACGGTGATCTTGGGAGCGGCCATCCCGGGGAGATAGCGCCCGGCGAGGGGGACGCGCAAGGCCGGAGGCGCGTCGCGGCCTCCCCGGTCCGTCGCCGCCGCCCGTCAGGCCCAGTCACGGGGCGCGCGCAGCACCTCGAGGAGCGCCGCCTCCCGGCTCCCGGGCGCGGGGTGATGGTCGTAGGCCCAGCGCACCCGCGGCGGGAGCGACATGAGGATCGACTCGGTCCGGCCCGAGGTCTCCAGGCCGAAGGTGGTCCCGCGGTCCCAGACCAGGTTGAACTCGACGTAGCGGCCGCGCCGGAGCTCCTGCCAGCGCCGCTCCGCCGCGCCGTGCGGGGTCGCGCGCCGGCGCTCGACCACCGGCAGGTAGGCGTCGAGGAAGGCGCGGGCCACGTCCCGGGCGAAGGGGAGCTGGCGCCCGAGGTCGCCGGGCAGGTCCTCGAAGAAGATCCCGCCCACCCCCCGGTGCTCGCCCCGGTGGGGCAGGAAGAAGTAGCGATCGGCGGCGAGCTTGTGGCGCGCGTAGCTGCCCGGGTCGTGCCGCTCGCAGACCTCGCGCAGGACGCGGTGGAAGTGCCGGCAGTCCTCCTCGAACAGGTAGTACGGCGTCAGGTCCGATCCGCCGCCGAACCAGGCGGCGCCGCCCCGCCGGAGGAAGCGGACGTTGGCGTGGGCGGTCGGGATCATGGGCGAGCGGGGGTGGACCACCAGGGAGAGCCCCACCGCGGCGAACGCCTGCCCCTCGCCCTGCACCTTGCGGGCGAGCGCCGCCGGCAGCTCCCCGTGCACCTCCGAGACGTTCACCCCCGCCTTCTCGAAGACCGCCCCCTCCTCCATCACCCGCGAGACGCCCCCGCCGCCGCCCGGGCGGTCCCAGGCGTCGGCGCGGAAGCGCCCCGGGCCGTCGGCCCGCTCGAGGGCGGCGCAGAGCTCGTCCTGCAGGGCGCGCACCGCCTCCGCCATGTCGGCCCCCAGCCTCTCGAGCACCTCGGACGGGGCGGCGGTGGGCACGGCGATCGCTTGGCGGCCGGGCGGGCCGGCCGCACCTCCCGCGCGGGGCCGGGCGGGACGAGCTCGAGGTAGCGCCGGTAGTGGCCCCGGGCCTCCTCGAAGCGGCGTCCGAGCTTGGCCGTCAGGCCGAGCCCGAAGCGCGCGTCCGCCCAGCCGGGGTCGAGGGCGGCGGCCTCCCGGAAGGCGCGCTCGGCCTCCTCGATCCGCCCGCCGTCCACCAGCGCCCAGCCGAGGTTGGTGAGGAGGGTGGCGCTCGGCCCGGTCCGCGCCAGGAGCTGGCGGTACCGCTCGGCGCTCTCGTCGGCCCGCGCCGGGAGCGCGGGGCGGGGCTCGCCGACGGCCGGCATCCTCTCCTTCAGCGGAACACGACCGTCTTGTTCCCGTGGACGATGATCCGGTCCTCGCAGTGCCAGCGCACCGCCCGGGCGAGGACGCGGCGCTCGAGGTCCCGGCCGAGGTGCTTCAGGTCCTCCACCTCGTCGCGGTGGGACACGCGGCCGACGTCCTGCTCGATGATCGGCCCGGCGTCGAGCTCGGCGGTCACGTAGTGGGCGGTCGCCCCCACGATCTTCACCCCGCGGTCGTAGGCCTGCCGGTAGGGGTCGGCCCCGGCGAAGGCGGGGAGGAAGGAGTGGTGGATGTTGATCATCCGGTGGGGCCAGCGGGCGACCAGCTCGGGCGACACGATCTGCATGTAGCGGGCGAGCACGAGCAGGTCGGCCTTCCCCTCGAGGAGCGCCGCCATCCGCCCCTCGGCCGCGGCCCGGGTCTCGCGGGTGTTGGGGACGTGGGCGAAGGGGATCCCGAAGGACTCCACCGCCGGGCGGAGGTCGGGGTGGTTCGAGATCACCGCCGAGATCTCGGCGCGCAGCTCGCCCCGCTGCCACGTCCAGAGGAGCTCGAGGAGGGCGTGGTCGTGGCGGGAGACCAGCACCGCCACCTTCTTCCGCTGCGAGGCGAGCGTCAGCCGCCAGTCCATGGCGAACGGCCTCGCCACGTCGAGCCCGAAGGCGTTCTTCAGGTCGTCGAGGGGGAGGTCGATCCGGTCGGTCTGGAACTCGAGGCGGGTGAAGTACACGCCGCCGTCGTCATCGGAGGTGTGCTGCTCGAAGTCGATGATGTTCGCGCCA
>DATKAL010000507.1:0-2403 GCA_035498135.1 Anaeromyxobacter sp. | reverse complement strand
AGCCGGGTCCGCCGCTCCCCCACCCCCGTGGTCCCGCGGCGTCCCCGTGCTGTAGCCTCAGGATGCGAACTGCGACCGCATCTCGCATCCGCATGACCCTATGACACGCTCCGGGTCGTCCCGTCGAGGGAGCCGGAGCCGGAGGGACCGCGCATGTGGAAGCTCGAGGCGACCGGCGACGGGGGCCGCCTCGCCGCGCTGGTCTACCTGGCGGCGGTGGTCGCCTTCCTGCTCTCGCAGGAGCTCGGCCTCCGGCTCCGGCGCGCGGAGCACCGCGCCTGGTGGGCGGGGAGCGGCCGCGACCTCCTGAACCTCGCCGGCCTGGTGGCGATCGGCGGCGCGCTGCGCTGGCTCGGCTTCCCGGGACCGGCGGCGCTCCTCGTCGGAGGCACCGTCACCCTCGCCCTCTTCGGCGCGTCGGTATTCGTGGCCACCCAGCTGGAGGTCCGGCACCCGCGGGCCTGGGCCCTCGGGGTGGGGCTCGCGCTGGCCACCCCGGTGCTGCTCGCGCCGGCGCGCGTGGCGGACGCCTTCGCCGCCACCGCCCGGGCGCTCTTCCCGGCGCTGGGCGGCCCCTAGAGATCGGGAGCCTCCGAGGCGCGCGCCTCAGCGGCGGCGAGCGCCGGCGCGCTTGGCGCGGCCGCCCTTGGCGGGCCGGCCCTCCGGCTCCTCCATCTCGATCGGGTGGTAGTCGGTCGGCTTGAGCTCCGTGGCGACGGACCCCGGCGGCAGGTCCATCCCCACGTCGCCCGGGCGGTCCACGGCGGCCTTCTTCACCACGACCTTGCGCTTCATCGCACTCCTCCCCTTTGCCCGAGATCTTCCTCTACAGGCCCGGCCGCGGACCCGCCAAGGTGGGGTGGGTACTCTGGGGTTCCCCTCGGGGGGGCGACCGTCTGGCGCGCGGCGGAAGGGCGCTGGAAAGCGAAGAGGCCCCCGGGAGCGTTCCCGGGGGCCTCGGTACGGCGTCGGCGCGTGGCCGTCGGCTACATCATCCCGCCCATGCCGCCCATCCCGCCCATGCCGCCGCCGGCGGGGGCCGGAGCCTCCTCCTTCGGCTTCTCGGCCACGAGGGCCATGGTGGTGAGCATCAGGGAGGCGACCGAGGCCGCGTTCTGGAGCGCGTAGCGGGAGACCTTGGTCGGGTCGATGACGCCGGACTTCACCAGGTCCTCGTACTCGCCGGAGGCGGCGTTGAAGCCGTAGGGGACCTCCGACGACTCCTTCACCTTGTTGACCACGATCGACGCCTCGTAGCCGCCGTTGCCGGCGATCTGCCGGAGCGGCTCCTCGAGCGAGCGGCGGACGATGTCGAGGCCGAACTTCTCGCCCTCGGTGACCTCGACCTTGTCCAGGGTCTTGAGGCAGCGCAGGTAGGCGACCCCGCCGCCGGGGACGATGCCCTCCTCGACCGCGGCGCGGGTGGCGTGGAGCGCGTCCTCGACCCGGGCCTTCTTCTCCTTCATCTCGGTCTCGGTGGCCGCGCCGACGTTGATGACGGCGACCCCGCCCACGAGCTTGGCCAGCCGCTCCTGGAGCTTCTCGCGGTCGTAGTCGGAGGTGGTCTCCTCGATCTGGGCGCGGATGGTCTTCACCCGGGCCTCGATGTCGGCCTTCTTGCCGGCCCCGTCCACGATGGTGGTGTTGTCCTTGTCCACCGTGATCCGCTTGGCGCGGCCGAGGTCCTTCAGGGTGACCTGCTCGAGCTTCAGGCCGAGCTCCTCGGCGATCATCTTGCCGCCGGTGAGGATGGCGATGTCCTCGAGCATGGCCTTGCGACGGTCGCCGAAGCCCGGCGCCTTCACCCCGCAGACGTGGAGGGTGCCGCGGAGCTTGTTCACCACCAGGGTGGCGAGCGCCTCGCCCTCGACCTCCTCGGCCACGATCAGGAGGGGCTTGCCGCCGCGGGCGATCTGCTCCAGCAGCGGGAGCAGGTCCTTCATGTTCGAGATCTTCTTCTCGTGGATGAGGATGTGGGCGTCGTCGAGGACCGCCTCCATCCGCTCCGCGTCGGTCACGAAGTAGGGGGAGAGGTAGCCGCGGTCGAACTGCATGCCCTCCACCACCTCGAGGGTGGTCTCGAGGCCCTTCGCCTCCTCGACCGTGATCACGCCCTCCTTGCCCACCTTCTCCATCGCCTCGGCGATGATGTTGCCGATGGTGGTGTCGCCGTTGGCGGAGATGATCCCGACCTGGGCGATCTCCTTGTGATCCTTGGTCGGCTTGGAGAGCTTCTTCAGCTCGGCCACGACCGCCTCGACCGCCTTGTCGATGCCGCGCTTCAGGTCCATGGGGTTGTGGCCGGCCGCGACGAGCTTGGAGCCCTCGCGGTAGATGGCCTGGGCGAGGACGGTGGCGGTGGTGGTGCCGTCGCCGGCGACGTCGGAGGTCTTCGAGGCGACC
>DATKAL010000506.1:0-3700 GCA_035498135.1 Anaeromyxobacter sp. | reverse complement strand
GCGGTCCCCCCGCGCCGCGCCCCGGTCTCCCCGCCCCGACCGCCCCGCCCGCGCGGCGCCATGGCGCCCGGCGCCCGGATCGCTTATGTTCCGGCACGTCCCGGCGCTCGCCGGGCGTCGAAAGGATCCGGGATGGCGCGCATGGTGATGTGCAAGAAGCTCGGCCGGGAGCTGCCGGGCCTCTCCCACAAGCCGTTCCAGAACGAGCTCGGCCAGAGGATCTTCGACTCCATCTCCCAGGAGGCCTGGAAGATGTGGCTCGAGCACTTCAAGATGATCCTGAACGAGTACCGGCTCGCGCCCGCCGATCCCCGCACCACCGAGATCCTCTATCAGCAGGCGGAGCAGTTCTTCTTCGGCGAGGGCGCCGCCCTCCCGCCCGACTACCGGCCCCCGCCCTCCAAGGGCTAGCGCGCCCGGAGGCCGTGTGCGCGGCCCGGGAGAGATCCTCTTCCTCTCCACCTACGAGCTCGGTCACCAGCCCCACGGGCTGGCGCTCCCGGCGGCGTTCCTCGAGCGGGCCGGGTTCCGGCCCGACTGCCTCGACCTCTCGCTCGATCGGCTCGACGCCGGGCGGGCGGCCCGGGCCAGGCTGATCGCGATCTCCGTCCCCATGCACACCGCCCTCCGGCTGGGGCTGGAGGCGGCCGCGCGGGTGCGGGCCATCGCCCCCGGCGCGGCGCTCGCCTTCCACGGTCTCTACGCCCCGCTCCAGGCGGACCTGCTGCTGCGCGCCGGGGCGATCGCGGTCCTCGGGGGGGAGTGCGAGGAGGAGCTGGTGGCGCTGGCGCTGGCCCTCGAGGCGGCCGGGGACCTGGCCCCGTTCGTCCACCGCGGCGGCGCCGTGGCCCCGCGGAAGCGCCTCGACTACCCGGTCCCGAGCCGGGGGGGGCTGCCGCCGCTCTCCCGCTATGCCCGGCTGGCGGCCGCCGACGGCACGCTGCGGGTGGCCGGCTACGCGGAGGCGACGCGCGGGTGCAAGCACCGGTGCCGGCACTGTCCCATCCCGGCCGTCTACCGCGGCAAGTTCGTGGCCGTCCCGGTGGCCACCGTGCTCGAGGACGTGGCCCGGCAGGTCGGGCTCGGCGCCGGGCACGTCACCTTCGGCGATCCCGACTTCCTGAACGGCCCCGCCCACGCCCTGGCGATCGCCCGCGCGCTCCACGCCCGCTTCCCCGCGCTCACCTTCGACTTCACCGCCAAGGTGGAGCACCTGGTCCGCCTGCCCGCGGCGGTGGCCGAGCTGGGCCGGCTCGGGGCGGTGTTCGCCACCTCGGCGGTGGAGTCGCTCTCCGACCTGGTGCTCGAGAAGCTCGACAAGGGGCACACCCGGGCGGATGCCCTGGCCGCGCTCGAGCTCTGCGGCGCCGCGGGCGTCCCGCTCCGGCCCTCGCTCCTCCCCTTCACCCCCTGGGGGACGCTCGCCGACCTCCTCGACCTGCTCGAGGTCTTCGAGACCCGCGGGTTCCTCGCCCAGCTCGACCCGGTGCAGCTGTCCATCCGGCTCCTCGTCCCGCCGGGCTCGCTGCTCGAGGGGGACCCGGGGATCGCCTTCCTCGGGCTGGACGAGGCCGCCCTCACCTGGCGCTGGCGCCACCCCGACCCGCGCATGGACGCGCTCCAGCCCCGGATCGCCGCCGAGGCGGAGGCCGGGGCGGCGCGCGGCGCGCCGCCCCTCGAGACCATCGGGAGGATCCGGGCGCTGGCCCTCGCCGCCGCCGGCCTGCCCCACCGCCACGTGCGCGTCCTCGCCCCCGATCAGCGCCGCGTGCCCCGGCTCACCGAGTCCTGGTTCTGCTGAGCGGAGCCCACCGCCCGGCAGGCTGCCGGGCTCGGAGCGGAGGCAGAAGGGACGCCGCTGGAAGCGGGCGGAGCAGACCGGCGCTCGTGAGGCGCCCCGGGGCGAACGGTCAGCGCAGCGCGAGCCTCACCGCCAGCGCCAGGAGCAGCGCGGCGGCCACGACCAGCGCCGTGCGAAGCAAGGCCATCGCCTTGATGGTCTCCCGGGTGATGGAGTCGAACCGGCCCTCGCTCATGTCGCGCGCCACGGGATCGAGCTTCGCCTCCGGGCTGCAGGCCAGGACGTGCTGGAGGATGGCGGCCACGCCCGCTCGGGTGAACGGCTTGACGATGAAGGCCGGCGCATACTCCCGCGAGCCGCGGCTCAGCAGCTCCAGCGTGGGCGCCGGATGCGCGACCACCCGGGCCGCCCGGACGCCGGAGAGGTCGAGGTCCTTCCGGACCAGGAGCGCCCGGTAGACCAGCCTCCCGGGCGCGAGCTCGACCGTGCGGCCGCACACCCAGTAGAGCGCCCCGGCATAGATCACGACCGACCATGAAGACGGCCCCCAGCGGCTGCTGGGTGCGCCAGGCCATGAGGGCGGCGGCCAGGAGCGCGGGGGAGAACATCACCGAGAAGATCACGACCGTGGCGGGGTCGACGCGCAGCAGGGTCCGGCGGCCCGCCGTGACCTCGGGGCCGGCGCTCGGCGCGGCCGGCGGGCTCTCGGTCGGTTGCATGTCCCCTCCCCTGCGGAGCGGCGCCGGCCGTCCCCGCGGAATGCCCGCTGCGCGGCGACGGGTGCATTGTGACACGGACGGTCAGAGCGAGCACGCACGCCCTCGGCGTGCGTCCCACACCCGCCCCGCTGCAGGCTGGCTGCCACGCCCCCGGCCAGCGGCGCTAGGTCGCCACCGGCAGCGGGGCCCGGATGTCGAAGGCCAGCCGGCGGTGCCCCTCGCGCAGGGAGGCCTCCACCTCCTCCGGCCGTTCCCCCCGGGCGAAGAGGAACCCGAGGTAGCTGTCGCCCTCCGGCAGCGGCACCACCTCGTGCCCCTCGGGGACGGTGATCACCACGTCCTCCACCCCGGGCACGGCCCGGGCCGCCTCGATCCCGGCCACCCCGTGCAGGATCCCGCTCCGGGGAATGGGGAGCATCATCACCCCCGAGGCGCGCGCCTCCCGCCGGAGCGAGGCCAGCGGCAAGCCGAGCGCGTGCGCCACCAGGACCTCCTCCAGCGAGAGCCCGGCGCCGAAGCGGAGCGTGCGCGAGCAGAGCCCGCCGATGGAGCGAGCGGCCACCTCCAGCACCACCGGACCCCCGGGCGGCAGCCGGAGCTCGGCGTGGACCGGCCCCTCGACGAGCCCCAGGGCACGCGCCGCCGCGGCCGCGACCCGCTCCACCTCCGCCCGGAGCGCGGGCGGGTGGCGCGAGGGGGTGACGTAGATCGTCTCCTCGAAGAAGGGGCCGTCGAGCGGATCGGGCTTGTCGAAGAGCGCGAGCACCTCCAGCGTCCCGCCCCGCAGCAGCCCCTCCAGCGCCACCTCCGCCCCGGGCACGAACTCCTCGACCAGGACGCGCGGCGCCGTCTCCCGGCCCGCGCGCTCCGAGTCCCCGCGCATCATGAGGGCGATGCGCTGGAACGCGCTCACGAACCGCTCGGGGTCGTCGGCGCGGATCACGCCGCGGCTCGCGGCCAGATCGAGCGGCTTGAGCACGCACGGGTAGCGCAGATCGCCGGGCAAGTGCGCCCCGCCGATCGAGCGCCGGCCCGGCGCGGCGAGCGCGTCCGCGATCGGAAACGGCGAGTCGGCGAGCGACACGCACGTGAACGGAGGAACGGGAAGGCCCGCCTCCTCGAGGCGCATGCGGGTCGCGAGCTTGTTGCGCGCCGCCTCGACGCCGCGCACCGGATGATG
>DATKAL010000505.1:0-8432 GCA_035498135.1 Anaeromyxobacter sp. | reverse complement strand
GCTCCGGGAGGTGGGCCGCGCCGACACCCTGGGGAACGCCTTCGGGCTCGTGTTCCTCGACCTGCCCACCGAGCTCGACGCGCCGGCCGACCGGCTCGCCGCGGTGCGCGAGCGGATGCAGATCCTGCGCCAGCGCCCGGACGCCCAGGTCGCCTACGCGATCCTGGGGGCGCTCGGGCTCGGGCCGCGCGGCCTCGAGCGGCTCGGGACCGAGTTCTTCTCCCGCAAGGCCTCGCTGGTGGTGACCAACGTGCCCGGCCCGCGGCGGGCGCTGCACCTCGCCGGCCGCCGGCTGGACCGGCTGGTCTTCTGGGTGCCCCACCCGGCCGCGCTCGGGCTGGGGGTGAGCCTGCTCAGCTACGCCGGCGAGGTCACCGTCGGCGTCCGGGCGGACGCCGCCGTGCTCGCCGATCCCGCCGCGCTGGCGGCCGCCTTCCAGGAGGAGCTGGCGGCGCTGGCGCCCGCCCGCGCCCCTAGACGCCCAGCTTCTTGAAGAAGTCGTTCCCCTTGTCGTCCACCAGGATGAAGGCGGGGAAGTCGACCACCTCGATCCGCCAGACCGCCTCCATCCCCAGCTCGGCGTAGTCGATGCACTCGACCTTCTTGATGTTCTCCTCGGCGAGCACCGCCGCCGGGCCGCCGATCGAGCCGAGGTAGAAGCCGCCGTGCTTCTTGCAGGCGTCCGTCACCTGCTGGGAGCGGTTCCCCTTGGCGATCATGATCATCGACGCCCCGTGCGACTGGAGCAGGTCCACGTAGCTGTCCATGCGCCCGGCGGTGGTCGGGCCGAAGGAGCCGGAGGGCTTGCCGGGCGGGGTCTTGGCCGGACCGGCGTAGTAGACCGGGTGGGCCTTCAGGTAGTCGGGGACCCCCTTCCCCTGGTCGATCCGCTCCTTGAACTTGGCGTGGGCGATGTCGCGCGCCACCACCAGCGTCCCGCTGAGGAGGAGCGGGGTCGAGACCGGGTGCTTGGTGAGCTCGGCCAGGATCTCCTTCATGGGTCGGTTCAGGTCGATCCGGACGCCGTGGTCGTGCTTCCCCTTCTTGAGCTCGAGGGGGACGAGCCGGCCGGGCTGGTGATCGAGCTCCTCGATCCAGAGGCCGTCCCGGTTGATCTTGGCCTTCACGTTCCGGTCGGCGGAGCAGGAGACCGCCATGGCCACCGGGCAGGAGGCGCCGTGGCGCGGCAGGCGGACCACCCGCACGTCGTGGGCGAAGTACTTCCCGCCGAACTGGGCCCCGATCCCGAGCTTGTTGGCCGCCTCGAGGAGCCGCGCCTCCAGGGCCGGGTCGCGGAAGGCCTGGCCCTGCTTGTTCCCGGTGGTGGGGAGGGCGTCGTAGTAGTGGGTGGAGGCCAGCTTCACGGTCTTCACGCACTGGTCGGCGGAGGTGCCCCCCACCACGACCGCGATGTGGTAGGGCGGGCAGGCGGCGGTCCCCAGGTACTTCATCTTCTCCACCAGGAACTTCTCCAGCTTGTCGGGGGCGAGGAGGGCCTTGGTCTCCTGCCAGAGCATGGTCTTGTTGGCCGAGCCGCCGCCCTTGGCGACGAAGAGGAACTTGTACTCGGCGCCGTCGGTCGCGTAGAGGTCGATCTGGGCCGGGAGGTTGGTCCCGGTGTTGACCTCCTCGTACATGTCGAGCGCGGCGGTCTGCGAGTAGCGGAGGTTCTCGCCGGTGTAGGTGAGGTAGACGCCCTCGGACAGGTACTGCTCGTCCTTCGCGCCGGTCCAGACCTGCTGCCCCTTCTTCGCGATGATGGTGGCGGTGCCGGTGTCCTGGCAGATGGGGAGCTCGCCCCGGGCGGCGATCTCGGCGTTCTTCAGGAACGCCATCGCCACGCCCTTGTCGTTCGGCGAGGCCTCCGGGTCGGAGAGGATCTTCGCCACCTGCTCGTTGTGCTCGGCGCGGAGGAAGAAGGACACCTCCCGCATCGCCTCCTTGGCGAGCCGGGTGAGCGCGGACGGCTCGACCTTGAGGACCTCCTTGCCCTCGAAGGCGGCGGTCGAGACCCCTTCCTTGGTGAGGAGGCGGTACTTGGTCTGGTCCTTCCCGAGCGGGAAGGGGTCCTGGTACTGGAACGCGGGGGTCGCCATGGCGGAAGCTCCTTCGCGGCTCGGAGAGGGGATCGGGGCGCCAAGGTAACCACAGGACGGGCGGCGGTGTCGATGCGCCGGGGCGGGTCCCGCGGGCGCGGATTCTCGCCCGGACCGGTCCGGAATCCGGCTACCCCCGGGCGGCGGGCCGGGGCGCGAGCCGGTCCTTGAGCGCCAGGAATCGCTGCTCCACGAGGTGGAAGCTCGCCCAGGCGAGGGCCAGGCTCGCCCCGCTCCCCGCCAGCGCGTAGGCGAGGTAGCCGGCGCGGGTGGCGAGGAGGGCCGCGCCCCAGGGCCGGGCGCGGAGCGCCTCGAGCGCGCCGACGTGGACGAGGTAGTGCCAGACGTAGAGGCCGTAGCTGTAGCGCCCGAGCACCGCCAGCGGCCGGCTCCCGAGGAGCCGGCGCAGCGGGTGGTCCGTGCCCTCGGTGACCACCGCCCCGGCGAGCAGCCCGCCGAAGCCGATCGCGAGGAGGCTGTGGCTCCAGACCTCGAGCGCCCGGGCGTGCATGTCGTAGCCGAGCGGGGCGCCGAGGGCCAGGAAGCCCGCCCCGCCGGCCACCGCGGCCAGCGGCCAGGCTCGCCGGAGGGCCGCCCGTCCAGCGGGCGAGCGGAAGAGGACGGCGAGGAGCGCCCCGAGGGCGAGCGCGTCCACCCGCCCCGGCGTCACCCGGAACGCGCTGCCCACCGGCCACCCGGCGGCGACGATCCCGGCCCGGAGGAGCGGGCCCGCCAGGACGAGCCCGCCGGCCACCAGCGCCAGCCGGCGCCGGCCGGCGAGGAGCACCACCGCCGGCCAGGCCAGGTAGAACTGCTCCTCCACCCCGAGCGACCAGAAGTGCGAGAGGGCGGGGATGACCTGCCGGGCCGGGTAGGCCCAGTTCCCGAGGTAGCTCCAGTACCACCAGCCCCAGCGGCCGAAGGTCCAGGGGTCGACGAGCCCGAGGGCCGGGCCGAGGAGACCGAACAGCGCCAGGGCCAGGTAGTAGAGGGGGAAGATCCGGAGCGCCCGGCGGACGAGGAAGCCCGACCACCAGCCGGGCGCGCCCAGCCCGTCGAGCAGGATCCCGGTGATGAGGAAGCCGGAGAGGACGAAGAAGAGGTCGACCCCGGCCCAGCCCAGGCCGAGGGCGGCGACGGCGGCGCGGTCGAGCGGCGCGGTGCCCGGCCAGGCGTTCAGGAAGTGGCAGGCGAGCACGCCGCCGATGGCCAGCCCGCGCAGCCCGTCCAGGGCCGGAAGCTTCCCGCCCAGCGCGCCCGCGATCCGGGCCCCCTCCTCGCACTCCGCTGCACGCCGGACGTCCACCGGCGGATTCTGCCCGCGCCTCCCCGGGCGCACAACCGTCGCTGACCCCCACCGGGGAAGCGTCCCAATCTCCCCCGAGCGCGGTCGAGCTTTTCGGTGGCGCCGTTCGCTCGCCGCCGACAGGAGGAGCAGCGTGAACGATTCCGGCCCGCGCGGAGTGGTCCTGCCCTTCCCGGGCCCCCGCCGCCCGGGTGCCCACCCGGACCTGGCCTTCTTCGGGCTTGGGCTCGTGGTCCTGGCGGCGATCCTCGCCCTGGCGATCGCCTCGGGCGCCGCCGCCAGCCCCGCCCCCGAGCCGCCGCCCTTCGTCTACGGCGGCTGAGGCTCGCCGCTCAGCCGAGCCGGCGGAGGACCTCGTCGGTCATCGCCCGGGACCCGAGCTTCCCGCCCAGGTCCGCGGTCCGGCAGCCGTCGGAGATGGTCCGGTCGACCGCCTGCTCGATGGCCGCCGCCTCGGCCTCGAGCCCGAGCGAGTGGCGGAGCAGCATCGCCGCGGAGAGGATCGTGCCCAGCGGGTTGGCGATCCCCTTCCCGGCGATGTCGGGCGCGGAGCCGTGGATGGGCTCGTAGAGACCCGGGCCGCCCGCCCCGATCGACGCGGAGGGGAGCATGCCCATCGAGCCGGCCAGGACCGAGGCCTCGTCGGTGAGGATGTCCCCGAACATGTTCTCGGTCACCACCACGTCCAGGGTGGCCGGGCTGGTGACGAGCCGCATGGCGGCGGTGTCGACCAGCATGTGATCGAGGGCCACGGCCGGGCTGGCCTTCCCGAGCTCGGTCGCGATCTGGCGCCAGAGCCGCGACGACTCGAGCACGTTCGCCTTGTCGACGCTGGTCACCTTGCTCCGCCTGCCCTTGGCCAGGCGGAAGGCGAGCTCGACCACCCGCCGGATCTCGAAGTCCTGGTACTCCAGGGTGTCCACCGCGCGGACGTGGCCGTCGCGCGTGTCCCGCCCCTTGGGCTGGCCGAAGTAGAGACCGCCGGTCAGCTCCCGGATCACCAGGATGTCGACGCCCTTCAGCCGGTCGGGCTTGACGGGCGAGGAGTCGGTGAGCGCCGGGTGGACCCGCACCGGCCGGAGGTTGGCGAACACGCCGAGCCCCTTGCGCAGCGCCAGGAGCCCCTGCTCCGGACGGACCTTGGCCTGGGGATCGTCCCACTTCGGACCGCCCACCGCCCCGAGGAGCACCGCCTGGGAGGCCTTGCAGTCGGCGAGGACCGCGTCGGTGAGGGCGGTGCCGTGGGCGTCGATCGAGCAGCCGCCCATCAGCCGCTCGGAGAAGGCGAGCCGGTGGCCGCCCTTCCTCGCCACCGCCTCGAGCACCCGCACCGCCTCCGCCGTCACCTCCGGCCCGATGCCGTCGCCGGGGAGCACCACGATGTTCGCGTTCACCTGTTCGTCTCCGTGCGCGTCCGCGCCTGGGTGAGGCCGTACTCGACCGCGTCCACGAGGGCGATCCAGCTCGCCTCGATGATGTTCGTGCTGGCGCCGACCGTGCTCCAGCGCTTCCCCGCCTGCTGCATGTCGACGAGGACGCGGGTGATGGCCGCGGTTCCCTGGGTCCCGTCGAGGATGCGAACCTTGTAGTCCGAGAGGTGGATCTCGGCGAGCTCCGGGTACCGGGCGGCGAGCGCCTTGCGCAGCGCCTGGTCGAGGGCGTCCACCGGCCCGTCGCCCTCGGCGGCGGTGTGGTGGACCTGGCCGTCCACCCGCACCTTGACCATCGCCTCGGCGAAGATCCCGCGCCCGCTCCGGTGCTCGACGTTCACCAGGAAGTCGATCAGCTCGAAGGGGGGCCGGTAGCCGGCCTGCTGGCGCCGCATCATCATCGCCACCGAGGCCTCGGCGGCCTCGAACGAGAACCCCTTGGCCTCGAGGGCCTTGATCTCCTCGAGCAGCACGCCCACGTCCGCCCCCTCCTCGACGCGGATGCCGTACTCCTCCGCCTTGGAGAGCAGGTTGCCGCGCCCGGAGAGCTCGCTCACCACCACCCGCATCCGGTTCCCGACCAGGGCCGGGTCGACGTGCTGGTAGGAGACCTCGCTCCGCCGCATGGCCGCCACGTGGATCCCGCCCTTGTGGGCAAAGGCGCTCTTGCCCACGTAGGCGAGGTGCTCGTCGGGGGCGAGGTTCGCCACCTCGGCAACGAAGTGCGCCACCTCGTAGAGGGTCTTGAGCTTCCCCTCCGGCAGGCAGCGGAGCCCCATCTTCAGCTCTGCGGCGGGGATGATCGAGCAGAGGCTGGCGTTGCCGCAGCGCTCGCCGTAGCCGTTGATGGTCCCCTGCACCTGGATCGCGCCCCCTTCCAGGGCGGCCAGGGAGTTGGCCACCGCGCACTCCGAGTCGTTGTGGCAGTGGACTCCGAGCGGGTGGCGGACCGCGTCCTGGACCTTGCGGACCACCTCGCCGATCTGCCAGGGGAGCGACCCGCCGTTGGTGTCGCAGAGGACCAGGGTCTCCGCCCCGCCCTTGACCGCCGCCCGCAGGGTCTCGAGCGCGTACGCCGGGTCGGCCCGGTAGCCGTCGAAGAAGTGCTCGGCGTCGTAGATCACCCGCCGCCCCTGGGCCCGGAGGTAGGCGAGGCTCTTCTCCACGATGCGGAGGTTCTCCTCCAGGGTGGTGCGCAGCACCTCGCGGACGTGCAGGGTCCAGGTCTTCCCTACCACCGTGCAGACCGGCGTGCGCGCCTCGACCAGCGCCTGGATGTTGGCGTCGTCCTCCGGCGCGCCCCCTACCCGGCAGGTCGACCCGAAGGCGGCGATCTTGGCCACCTGCCAGGGGATGTCGCGCGCCCGCTCGAAGAACTCGGCGTCCTTGGGGTTCGAGCCCGGCCAGCCGCCCTCGATGAAGGCCACCCCGAGCTCGTCGAGACGCCGGGCGATCCGGAGCTTGTCGTCGCAGGAGAGGCTGATCCCCTCGCGCTGCGTGCCGTCCCGCAGGGTGGTGTCGTAGATCTGGATCACCGCGCCTCCGCTCTCCACGCCGCTTCGCCGGATCGAGCCGACCGGATGAGATGAGATGAAGGGCGGAATGATACACGACCGCGCCGCTCCGTCGATCCCGTGGGATCGACGCCGGAATCGGCGCCCGCCCCATGCGGGCCCGGATCTCGGGCCCTGGCCGTGCGTTGCTCCCGGCGAACCCGCACCGGAGCCCGCCATGAAGGGACCGCTCAGCCTCCTCCTCGCCCTCCTCCCCGCGCTCGTTCTCGCCGAGCCGCCTCCCGCCCCCGGCGCCCCTCCCCTCCGCACCCTGCGGGTCGGCGGCGAGGGCCTGGTCTCGGTGCCCCCCGACGTGGCGGTGGTGAGCGCCGGGGTGGAGTCGACGGGGAGGGACCTGGCGCAGGTGACGGCCGACGCGTCCGCCCAGCTGAAGCGGGTGCTCGCCGCCCTGGAGCAGGCCGGGGTCGCCGCCAGGGACGTGCAGACCACCCGCCACGACGTGAACGTGGAGCGGCCCTGGAAGGACGGGAAGCCCGGCCCCATCACCGGGTACACGGTGAGCGACGAGGTCCGCGTGACGGTGCGCGACCTCTCCCGGCTCGGGACGGTGCTGGAGCGCGTGGTGGCGGCCGGCTCGAACGTGCTCCGCGGGCTGGCCTTCGAGCGGGACGACACCGGTCCGCAGCGGGCCCGCGCCCTGGCCCTGGCGTACGCCGACGCGCGGGCCAAGGCCGAGGCCATCGCCAAGGCGGCCGGGGTGGTCCTCGGCGAGGTCCTCTCGGTGAGCGAGCAGGTGCAGGGGGCCCGGCCCGTCCCGGTCCGCATGGCCCGGGCGGCGCTGGCAGCCGAGCCCGTGCCGGTCTCCCCCGGCGAGCTCCAGGTGAGCGGGGCGGTCGAGGTGACGTTCCAGCTCCGCTGACCTGGCGCGCGGCGCCCGGCCGGGCTAGGCTCCGGGCCCCGCACGACGGAGGAGCGCCATGGCGAAGCCCAAGATCGAGGACCTCGTGAAGGGGAAGGGGCTGGAGGCGGCCCGCGGCAAGACGGTGGAGGTCCACTACACCGGCTGGCTCGAGGGCGGCGCCCAGTTCGACTCCTCGGCGGGGGGAAACCCCTTCTCCTTCCGGCTCGGGGCCGGCGAGGTGATCGAGGGCTGGGACCGGGGGGTGGCGGGCATGAAGGTGGGCGGCAAGCGCCGGCTCACCCTTCCGCCCGAGCTGGGCTACGGCGCCCGCGGCGCGCCCCCGGAGATCCCGCCCAACGCCACCCTGGTCTTCGAGGTCGAGCTGCTGGCGGTGTACTAGCGGCCCCGCTCCCCGCTCACGGCACGAACCGCTCCACCGCGGCGGTGTCCCGCGCCAGCCCGCCCCGGGTGAAGAGGAGCGGGACGGTGTCGTTCGTCAGCCAGAGCGGCAGGAGGTTCAGGTACCAGGGCGAGCTGGGGACGGCGCTCGCGCCCCCGGGCCAGACCGACTCCGCCCGCTTGCCCTGGCCGCGGGAGAGCTCGACCACCAGCCGGTTCGACGGCCCGCCCGAGAACATGAAGGCGTTCGCCGAGTCCGCGCGGACGGGGTGGTTGGAGGCGTCCACCACCCCGAAGCCGCCGCCCTTGGGGATCCCGGGCAGCCCGGCCAGCGGCGCCGGGAACTGACCGAAGGCGGGCGGCACGCTGAACGGGCCGTCCATGACGTGGGCGAAGACGATCCGGTGGAGCTTCCCCCAGCGGTAGTCGCCCTGGTGCGTCGAGCCCTGGAAGGCCGGGGCGAAGACCGGCCCGGAGAGCAGCGCCAGCGCGCCGGAGACGCTCTGCAGGAGCAGCAGGTCACGGCGATCCTCGGGGCTCGCGTCCACCCCGGGCAGGGCGAAGAAGTCGATCCCGGAGGCGCCCACCCCGTGCCGCACCGCGAAGCGGTCGAGGAGATTCCGGAGCGCGGTCATCGCCTGCTGATCGGGCGGCACCGGGAGCGGCCCGAGGTGGGCGTCGATCACGTTCCGGATCGCCTGCCCCCGCCAGACCGAGTAGATCGTCGCGGCGACGCTGGCCCGGATCTCGGCGGGCGAGGGCGGCGAGCGCCGGCCGTCGACGTCG